>CAMBXJ010000331.1 GCA_945871455.1 Asaia bogorensis | reverse complement strand
CAGCCCCCTCCCGCAAGGGGAGTGGGAGAAGTGTTTTCAGCCGACATGTCACTCAGCGACGCGAAAACCCGGCAATCCGCGCCCGTCGCATCGGAAAACGAGCGTTTGGGATAATAATCGGCTATTGACCCCGCTTGGCGTGGGCAACGGCCCATTGCTACACTGCGCACCCGTCCGCGCCGTCCGGCCGCGGCGGACAATCGGCCCGAGCTTCACGCTCTGGAACTTCCCGAGCTTCCTGCTCTGGGATTTCCCGCGCGCCTCGCTCCGGGATTTGAGGAATGTGACACGATGAAGCTGCAGGCCGACCGTGCCACTCTGCTGAAGGCCCTGGCCCATGGCCAGAGCGTGGTGGAACGGCGCAACACGATCCCGATCCTGGCGAATGTCATGATCGCGGTACGGGATGGCAAACTGACCCTGACCGCGACGGATATGGAAATCGCGATCGTGGAGGACGTGCCCGCCAGCACCACCCGTAACGGCGCCTGCACCGCGCCCGCTTCCACCCTCTATGAAATCGTCCGCAAACTGCCGGATGGCGCTCAGGTGGAGCTGGATCATCCCGGCGGCGATGCGCAACTGGCTCTCCGCGCCGGGCGGTATGCCACCAGCCTGGTCGTGCTGCCGGTCGAAGATTTTCCCTCCATGACCGCCGGCACCCTGGCGCATCGCTTCAGCCTGTCCGCGCAGACCTTGCGCGGCCTGATCGATCGCACCCGGTTTGCCATCAGCACCGAGGAAACCCGCTATTACCTCAACGGCATCTATCTGCATGCGGTCGAAAGCGATGGCGTGCGGGTGTTGCGGGCCGTCGCCACCGATGGCCATCGGCTGGCGCGGGTGGAGGAGCCTCTGCCCGAAGGCGCCGGATCGATGCCCGGCGTCATCATCCCCCGCAAGACGGTGAATGAACTGCGCAAGCTGCTCGATGAGGTGAATGGCAACGTCGAGGTCGCCCTGTCCGACACGCGCATTCAGTTCCGCGCCGATCAGATCCTGCTGACCAGCAAGCTGATCGACGGCACGTTCCCGGAATACGAACGCGTGATCCCGCGCGGCAACGACAAGGTGCTGCGGGTCGGCAAAAAGGATTTCGCCGATGCGGTCGGACGCGTGGCGGCCATTTCGTCCGAACGCTCCCGCCCGGTGAAAATGTCGCTGGCACGGGACCTGCTGGTCTTGTCCGCGTCCAGCCCGGAACAGGGCACCGCCAGTGAGGAACTGGACGGCGATCACGTCAAATACGATGCCGGTCCGTTGGAGATCGGCTTCCAGGCGCGCTACCTGAACGACATCACCGATCAGATCGGCGATCAGGTCGAATTCCGCTTCGCCGATGGCTCCGCCCCCACCGTGGTGCAGGACGCGGCCGATGCCAGTGCCTTGTTCGTCCTGATGCCGATGCGCGTATAGCCCCGGGCCGCGGCGCTCGGCGGCACCGTGGCTGGGCGACGATCACCGCGGTGGGCCATGTGAGACTGTATAGTCCGGCGGTCGCCCTGGCCGGCGGCGCCGCCACCGCGTCCGGCAACGGCCTCGCGCGCTTTGCCTATGTGCCGCTGTTTCCCGCGATGGTGCAGGCCGGTTGGGTGGATGGCGGCCAGGCCGGCACCCTGGGCGCCGTCGCGCTTGCGGGATATCTGCTCGGCACCCTGGGCGGCGGCCAGGTGGCGCGCGCGATTGGCGTGCCCAGGACGCTCGACCTGGGGATGGCGCTGGTGGCCCTGTCCCTTGCCGCTTGCGCATGGAACGGCGGCTTCTGGTGGCTTTCGTTGTGGCGAGGCATGGCCGGCGTCGCGGGTGGCTTCCTGATGGCTCTGGCCGGCCCGGCGACCCTGGCGAGCGTGCCCCCGGACCGGCGCGGTGCGGCGGGAGGCATTGTCATCGCCGGAGTCGGACTGGGCCTGTCGGGCGGCGCCTTGCTGGTGCCGGCCATGCTGCCGATGGGGCTGGCGGCGACATGGCTGGCCACCGCCGGCGCCGTGCTGGCGCTTTGGCTGCTGGCGCATCGATCCTGGCCGGACATGCGTGTGACCAACACGACGCAGGCCGCGCCGCCCCGCGCGATCCTGTTACTGGTGACCTATGGGTTTCACAGCGCCGGCATGGTGCCGCCGATGATCTATCTCGCGGACCTCGCCGCCCGGGGCCTCGGCCTGGGTGTCACCGCCGGAGCCATTGCCTGGCTGCTGTTCGGCCTGGGCGGCATGATCGGCGGCATCCTGAGTGGCCGCGTCGCGGACCGGATGGGCAGCCGCCCGACCTTGCTGATCAGCATCTTCATCCAGGTCGTGGCCTTGTCACTGTGCCTGGCGCCACACCCCGCACTGGTACTGTCGGCGGCGGCGATTGCCGGGTTCTCGGCCATGGGCACGACAACGGTAACGTTGACGGTCTGTCGGGAGTTCGCGCCCCTGGCCTCGGTTGCCTTGTGGGTGCGCTGCACGGCGATATTCGGGATTGTGCAAACCGCCGTGGCGTTCGCGCTGGCGGCCCTGTTCGCCGCGACCGGGGAGAGCCACTTTGCCGTCTTCGCGGCCGGGGTTGCGTTCTCCGTCGTCGCACTGGGGCTGACCGGCTTCCTGGTGCGCCAGGCCGTGCCCTCCGTCCGATAGGAAGGCGCCGCCGACAGTGTCGCCTGCGAGGCGGCACCCGACGTCCGTGTGTTATCGACCGCGACCACTGTCCCCACACATATCACCGCGGCCCGGTGGCCGATGTAACGCCCCCACCATCCGCGCGGCATTCCGCGACCAGAAAGGCGACCAGGGCGTCCATCGTCTCGTCGTTGGTGCGACAGATCAGCGATGTCCCGCGCCGTTCCCGCACGATCAAGCCAACGACCAGCAACGTCTTGAGATGATGCGACAACGTCGATGGCCCAACATCGAGCATCGACTGCAATCCGCCGACCGGCAGGCCCGGTTCCCCCGCGCGGACCAGCGCGCGATAGATCAATAGCCGGGTTGGGTGCCCCAGCGCTTCCAGACGGGCGGCTGCGTCGTCGATGTTCACGGTTGGCCTCGGAATCCCATAATTCGATATTTCACGTTGAAAGAAAACAAAGCCTGTGGCGCGGATGTCGGCAAGCCCCGGGCGTGCGCTGGACGCGATCAATGTCGGCACCGTCAGGACCACCAGCCCCATGTCCACTCGCGCCACGGCCTTGGCCCTGTCAGGCGGACGCGTCTCGAAACGCGCGCAATCCAGCGCTGTTCTCCCCCCCCGAGGCCCGATGTCGGCATGGCCATTTGTTGATATCGGCCTTGCCCGTATGCGCGGTCGTACTCAAAGAGGGCATTCTACGATTATGGCGATTGGTGCCAGTCACGACCGCAAATGCTTGACCAATCGGGTATTCATACGTAGACGAACGAGAAATGTTGGTCCGGGAACAAGCCTTGTCCGCATCCGATGACGATTTTGCACTCGAATTCCATGTCGGATTTCTTTTGCGCAAGGCCCATCAACGCCATGTCGCGATTTTTACCGAAGCGGCGGCGGAACACGGGCTGACACCGACCCAGTTCGCCGCGCTGCACAAGGCGGTGCGGGTGGGGCGCACGACGCAGAACCATCTCGGCCGCCTGGTCGCGATGGACCCGGCAACCGTGCAGGGCGTGGTGCGGCGGTTGATGCTGCGCGGGCTGCTGGTCGGGGCGCCCGACCCGCTGGATCGACGCACGATCGTGCTCAGCCCGACAGAGGCCGGCATAAAGCTGGTTGTCGCAACCGAGGCATGCGCCCAGCGAGCCCACGACGATGCGTTGTCGCCCCTCTCGCCGGACGAAAGAGGCGTATTCCTCTCCCTGCTGCGCAAAATGGTCTGCTTTCCTGATGGATGACGTGATGAACGCTGAAAATCCGGCCCTGGGGTTCGGGTTCGCCTTGGCCGATCTGGCGGGCAGGGACGGGTTGGTGCGCCTGGACCGCGCCTTTCTCGACCGCCTGATCGCGGACGATCCCGGTCTGCACACGCGATTGCTGGCCGCGCGGGCCGCACCCGATGCGTTGGCCCGGAAGCAAGAGAGCGATCTGGTCGTCGCCCTGGGACCGCATCTGGACCAATTCGTCGCAACCTTGTTCGCCATCGAGACCCAGACGCTGGCGCTCGCGCGCCGCACCGCCGATCTGGATCCCGTACATGCCTGCAAGCGCCTGTTCGTGCAGCGCCAGGCGGTCAAGAAGCACCCCGATCCGACCGGGTTCGACGGTCCGGCATTGCGCCTGGCCTTGGAAGCGCGGATGGGGGCGGCCCTGACGGAGCCTGGGTTCGCAACCGCGGTCGCGGGGTGGGATGCGGCGGCCGACACTGACGCGCTCGACATCGCGCAGCGCTACGCGGCCTGGGCGACCCTGACCCCGGCGGGCCGAATGGCGCATCGCGGGGGCACGCTGTTCCGGGTGCCGCATCGGGTCGACCCGGCGCATCTGGTTCCCGTGGAAACGATCGAGCGTGACGGCGTGACCATGCTGCGCCTGCCGGAGCATGAATGGCGTCACCGGGAGGGATTCGCTCTGACCGATCCCGGCATGAACACCCAGCAGGCTCTGGACCAGGTCAACTACTGCATCTTGTGCCATGTCCAGGGGAAGGATTCGTGCAGCACCGGCCTGAAGGATCGCAAGACCGGCGCGTTCCAGAAATCGCCCTTCGGCGTGACCCTGGCCGGCTGCCCGCTGGACGAGAAAATCAGCGAGATGCACATGTTGCGTGCGGGCGGCCACGTGCTGGGCGCGTTCGCCACCATCGCCATCGACAATCCGATGATGGCGGCCACCGGGCATCGGATCTGTAACGACTGCATGAAGGCGTGCATTTACCAGAAGCAGGAACCGGTCGATATTCCGCAGGCCGAGACGCATATCCTGCGCGATGTCCTGGCTCTGCCGTGGGGTTTTGAGATTTACGCGTTGCTGACGCGTTGGAATCCGCTGGATATCCGCCGCCCGCTGCCGCGCCCGGACAGCGGCCGCAAGGTGCTGATCGTCGGGCTTGGTCCGGCCGGTTTCACCCTGGCGCATCACCTGATGAACGACGGCCATACGGTCGTTGCGGTGGACGGTCTGAAGATAGAGCCGCTGGGGATCGATCCGACCACCCCGGTTCGGGTGACCGAAACCCTGTTCGAGAACCTGGACGATCGCGTCATGGCCGGCTTCGGCGGCGTCGCCGAATACGGGATTACCGTCCGGTGGAACAAGAACTACCTGAAACTGGTGCGATTGTTGCTGGAACGACGTCCGGAATTCGCCCATTTCGGCGGCGTTCGCTTCGGCGGCGG
>CAMBXJ010000330.1 GCA_945871455.1 Asaia bogorensis | reverse complement strand
CTGCCAGAACGCCTTCAGTTCGATGGCACTGTCCATCGTGACCTCCATGATCTTGCGAAAACACACCTAAGCGCCGGGGTCGTGCGGGTCAAGACATCCCCACGCTGTCAACGCCCGGATGGCGCCCGCGTCGGGTCTGACCGGTCGGTGGTTGCCGTGGTCGCGGAAAATGTGCCCTGTCCGTCGCGATCTGGAATCGGTTCTCCCGCTGCATTCTGCCAGCGCGACCTAGTACCGACAGCAAAGCTCAACATCGGGCCGGCCGCGGTGATCGTGGGTTCCATGCCGTCAGAAATACCCGCGCGGGATAAGGCCGTTGGTGTAGGCATCCCGCTCCAGTTCCTCGCGAAAATCAGGATGGGCGATGGTGATCATCGCCTTGGCGCGCTCAGCCACGGACTTCCCTTTCAGGCAGACCATGCCGTATTCGGTCACGGCATACATGACGTCCGTCCGGGGAACCGTAACGATGGTCCCGCCGGGAAGATCGACGACGACGCGGCTTTTGCGCACACCGCCTCTCTCATGGGTTGACGGCATGCACAGGAACGCTCGGCCGCCCTTGGACTGATAAGCCGCGCGCACGAAGCCGAGCCTCCCGCCGGTGCCACTGAAATGCCGGTGACCGGAGGATTCCGACGCCGCCTGACCTTGCAGATCCATTTGCCCGGTGCTGTTGACCGCGACGACATTGTCGTTGCGCGCCACGGAATGCGGCAAGTTCGTGTAGTCCACGGCTCGCGTCTCAAAGGCGGGGTTGCCATCAATGAAGTCGTAGAGTTCGCGCGAACCGATGGCGAAGGCATAGACTGCCTTCCCCACATCGACCTGCTTGCGAGACCCCGTGGCCGCACCAGCCTTCACGAGTTCCATCAATCCGTCCACCAGCATCTCGGTGTTGATTCCGAGATCCTTTACGCCGGCCTGCGCAAGGGCCTGGCACACGGCATTTGGCAAGCCACCGATGCCGATTTGCAGGCAATCCCCGTCCTTGATCTCCGCGGCGACCAGGCGCGCAATGGCGAGGTCAACATCTGTCGTGATGGCCCCTGGTAGCTCGGCTGCCGGCCGGCCATCGCCGTCGATGACGAAATCGACCTCGCTCTCGTGCACCGCGTTTTCCTGCCCAAAGCAATGGGGCAGACTTGGGTTGACTTCCACAATGACAATTTGCGCTTTCTCGACCAGTGCCCGGTGATACGACGCGGCTGCCGAAAAGTTGTAGAAGCCGTTTTCATCCTTCGGGCGGACCTGAATAATGCCGATGTCCACCCGGTCGACGAAGCGGCGGTAAAGGTCCGGCCATTCGCCGAGATTGAGCGGGAGATAGTTGCACCGCCCAGCATCATGCTGACGGCGGTCGTAGCCGCTGAAGTGCCAGTTCAGGCTCAGGATTCTCTCGCCGGTGGGATCGGCGGCGTGATGGGCGCGCGGTCGGAGCGTAATGCAGCTTCGGATCTTGACCCCTTTTAGTTCGTGCGCCCGTGCCGCGAGCGCCGCATCGAACACATCGGGCTGGCAAACCCCGAACCCGAAATCGAGCCACATTCCCGAAGTAACGAGCCCGGCGGCCGCCGCTGCCGTGATGTGTTGAGGATTCTTCCCTTCGTGCCGAGCAGACATCGACGGACTCTCCCTGGTTGACATTGCCCAGATGAGCCTCCGGGACTGCACGAACGTTAGCATTCCGCCAGATTCCAGAGAAGCCACAGGTTGCAGACACAATTTTCCCGAAGCCTCCGCCGTTCGATGATGGTTCCGGCACTGATGGGCGGCTTCCAGGCGCGCATCGGCCATCCCTCATCTCTCGTCGCGCGCAAATGAGCCGGAAGATCAACATCGACGTTGCAGGTTGCCCGCGGGAGGCGATCCACTTACGGTGACACCGACCACAATTCGTCGGAAAGGCAGCGCGGGATTCGACACTGCGGCGCCTGCCCAAGTAGTCGCTGCTAGAGTTGACGTACGGCAAAATAGAACGTCGCGACCCTCACCGCGTGCTGCCGCCAGGCGCGAGCGGTGCGCAGTCACTGACGGAGAGGAGCACCAATGCCAGGAGATGCAACAGCCATGCAAGGCACCGTCCTGCGCCACTACGACTGGATCGCCAATCACGCGCTTCGCCGACCGGAGGCAATCGCCGCCATCGACCTGGGCAGCGGCGCCCGCTTCACCTACAGCGCCTTCCACGACCGCATTGATGCCATTGCCGCCTATTTGGCCGACAGATGTGGCATCGGCATGGGTGAGCGTGTGGCGGTGCTGGCTCAAGCCAGCGTCGACGTCTTCGCCATACAGTTCGCCTGCTTTCGGGTTGGCGCGATCTTCGTGCCGCTCAACATTCGCCTCGCGGCCCCAGAGCTGCGGGCGATCCTGGCCAACTGCACGCCGAAGTTGTTGCTGCACGATGACGCTTTCGCGGCGCTCGCCGAACAAGCCGCTCCTGATGGCAACGCCACGCGGCTCGTCAGCATTGGCCAGGACACCGCGTTCGTCCGGGCAGCAACGGGCGGCCAGCGCCTCGCGCGACGGGCAGAGATGGCGCTGCACGATGTGGCGGCCATCCTCTACACATCGGGCACCACCGGCCTGCCCAAGGGGGTGATGATCCCCTACGCCATGAACCTGTTCAACGCTGTGAATTTCAGCGCGATCGTGAAAATCTCCCACCACTCAGTGCATTTGTGTGCGCTGCCGCTGTTCCACATCGCCGGCCTCAACGTCTATTCCAACCCGGTCTTTCACGCCGGCGGCACAGTGGTGGTCATGCCAGCCTTCGACCCGGGTGCGGCGCTCCGCGCGTTGGGCGATCCCGACCTCGGCATCAACCTATTTTTCGGCGCGCCGGCACACTACCAGTTCGCTGCCCAGCATCCGGACTTCGCCAGAACCGATCTCTCCCGGCTCGCGCATGCTTGTGTTGCCGCCGCGTCACCGCCGTTGTCAGTCATCGAGGCCTGGCATAAGCAAGGCGTCATGCTCATCCAAGCCTACGGCATGACCGAGACAGATCCCGTCGTAACCTATCTCGATCAGGCCGATGCGGTGCGCAAGATCGGTAGCGTGGGCAAACCCACATTGCATGTCGAGCTTCGCCTGGTCGACGCCGACGGGCATGACATAGAAGACAGCACAGTGGGCGAAATCTGGGCGCGCGGTCCTTCCATTACCCCGGGCTACTGGAACAACCCCGAAGCCACGGCAGCGGCCTTCGTCGACGGGTGGCTGCGCACCGGCGACGCCGCCACGCGCGACACGGAGGGCTACTTCTTCATCGTCGATCGCTGGAAGGACATGTACATTTCGGGTGGCGAGAACGTGTACCCCGCCGAGGTGGAGAACGTGCTGTCGCGCCTGCCAAACGTGGTTGAGGCTGCGGTGATCGGCGTTCCGAGCGCCCGCTGGGGGGAGGTCGGGCGCGCCATCGTGGTGGCGAAGCCGGATGCCAACTTGTCAGTGGAAGACGTGCTGACCCACTGTGCTGGCCAGCTTGCCCGCTACAAGCTGCCGCACGATGTCATGTTCACTGATGCCCTCCCCCGCAATGCCGCCGGCAAGATCCACAAGCCCACGCTGCGCCAGAACTTCGGCGGGCCGGCATTGGCATAGGCAGTCAGAGGCCAGGCGCTGGGTGTGCTCGCCGGCAAGGCCCCCGGTACACCACGCCGCCGCTTCAGAACCGAGGGGTGCCCGGGTCCATCCCGAACAAGAAACGTCCACAGGCCTCGTAGTTGTTGGTGTGCAGGCCGATATGCGAGGTCGCCGCGTGCACGTCGCGGAAGCAGCGCGCGATGCGGCCGCTTTCGAACAGCGCACTGCCACCGGCCGCGTTTTGCACCAGATCGACCACCCGCGCGCTGGCCTCGGTCGCGAAGGTTGCCGCGAGCCTGACCGCGCCCCGGCTATCGAGGGACGGCGGCTTCCCGGCGTCCACTTCCTCCCACATCCGGTTGACCGCCGCCACCAGCCCCGCCCGCGCGGCTCGCAGCAGCGCCTCCGCCTGGCCTGCCGCGATCTGGGCGGTGACCTTCTCCCGCAATGGCGCCGCCGCGCCCATCGGCACCTTGTCCTGTGCGAGCGCGACAAGAGAATCCAAGGCCGAGCGTGCGATGCCCAGCGGCACGGATCCGATGGCGACGGTGAACAGGCTCATGCGCGGAACCTGATACAACGTCCCGGGATGCATCGGTGTATTGACGAAGGTCGGTGTGGTCAGATCGTCCGGCACGAACAGGTCATGCACCTCGAAATCATGGCTGCCGGTCCCGCGCATCCCGCTGACATCCCAGGCGTCGATGATCGTCCCCTGGTCGACGGGAATGAACAGGAACCGCAATTCCGGTGTCTTGGCCTCGGTCAGGCGCGGCGCGCCGTTTTCCATGATGACGCTGTTGGCCGTCATCCATCCGCTATGCACGATGCCCGTGGCATAGTTCCAGCGGCCGCTGAGCCGATACCCGCCAGGCACCACGACGGCCTTGCCGCCGGGCAGGAGGGACCCGCAACCGACCGCGCGGTCGCTGTACATATGCCGCGTGGACGCTTCGGGCAGGCTGCCACTGATCATGCTGTTTACGCTGGCATTGGCCGCGCACCAGCCAACGGAGCCATCGGCGCGGGACAGTTCCTCGATCACCGCGATGAAGTCGACAGGGTGCAGTTGCGGGCCACCGATCGAACGCGGAAGCCACAGATGGAACATTTCGGCGTCGCGCAGGCGCTGAACCAGGGGGGCTGGAATGCATCGGTCGCGGTCCATCTCCGCCCGCGCGGCCAGGATATCCGATTCCAGGGACCGGGCCCGGTCAAGGAAAACGCGCCCTTGTTCGGAAATTTCGTCAGTCATTGACATTCCCCCGCCGCTGCCGATAGGCCGGGTTCTCCGGTCCACGAATACAGCGCCACTATAGCGGATCGAGGCCAACGCGGGAATACAGTCCGCCGGCGTACCATTCCGCCTTGGCCACCACCGGTCGCGGCTTGGTCCATTTCTTCTCGTGGACGACGTTGACTCGCCTCTCCGGATCGTTGGGTTTAATCAATTGTTCATGGATTGCTGCCATCGTGTGCCGGTCTGACAAAATGCCGGAGACTTCCATGCCCGATGGTGCCACCCCGCCGTTACTGCGCGTCCCTCAGATCTTCTACGGCCTGGAGCATATTCCCGAGGTCAAGGACCTGCTGAACCGGCTGATCCGCACCCTGGGAGACATCTCTCAACGGCATTCCCAGTGGTACATCGCGGATAATCTGGTCACCTACGGCCACACCGCCGGGTTCCGCTTCGATCCGCGCTTCGTGGCCGCGGTCGA
>CAMBXJ010000329.1 GCA_945871455.1 Asaia bogorensis | reverse complement strand
CCCATGTCGCTGCACCCATTGCAAGAACCGCCGGATCGTCGATAAGCTCACCGCTCCATGGTCGGATGGGCCGGTCGTCTGGGGACGCCCGATTAGCCTTCCGCCGAATGCCAATCTTGCCTTTTTTGCTCCCGCATCTGCATCCTCCTACCGATGCGAGTCCTGGCCGGGCAGCCCAAGTCCAGAGAGTCAGGAGAATTCGCTTTGACGGCCCCGACAGAGCATATTGACACTGTGGTCATCGGCGCTGGCCAGGCCGGATTGGTTGCCAGCTATCATCTCAGCCGCAACGGCGTCCCACATGTGGTCTTGGAGCGCGGGCGAGTCGGCGAACGTTGGCGCAGTGAGCGATGGGACAATCTGCATTTCCAGTTCCCCGCCTCCCTCATGCGCCTTCCTGGCTTTCCCTATGATGGGGATGCTCCGGACAGTTTCGTGCATCGTGACCAAGTCGTCAGAACGCTTGAACGCTACGCCCAGCGGATCACCACACGGGTGCGCTGTGGCGTGGCGGTACGGCGCGTGCGTTCGAACCCAGACAGTGAGCGGAGAGAGGCGGCGAGGCTGTTGGTCGACCTCGACGGCCACACGATCGGCACCAGGAACATCATCTGCGCCACGGGGCCCTACCAGGCGCCGAATATCCCTCCGATCAGCAAGGATATTCCACCCGCCATCATGCAATTGACCGCCAACCGCTATACAAACCACGCGCAGTTGCCCCCTGGCGCCGTGCTTGTCGTGGGCGCGGGCAGCTCCGGCTACCAGATTGCCGAGGATCTCCACGATTGCGGCCGCCGGGTTTTCCTATCGGTGGGGCGTCATCGCCGACTGCCGCGGCGCTACCGGGGCAAGGATTTCGGCCATTGGCTGGAGGAGACGGGAGCCGCCGATATGCCCAGCGCCGATATGCCGCGCGGCCGGCCAACGGTCCTGCTGTCCGGCTATCGCGGGGGCGACAACGTCGACATCCGCTGGTTGGCACAACGTGGCGTCACGATCGTGGGGCGCCTGCAACAAGCCAATGGCCAAACCTTGCAGTTCAGCCAGGATCTCGACGCGATCCTTGCCGGCGCGGATCAGGGTCTGGAGGACTTCAAGGCGATCGTCGAGAACTATCTCGCGCGGAACGGCTTGCTGGATACCGCCCAGCCGCCGGAGCCTTTGACCGCGCCACCGCCACTTGGCCCCACGCCGCCCGCGCTGGATCTTGCCGCCGAAGACATCCGCACGGTGATCTGGTCCACCGGCTACCGGTTCGATCTCGGCTGGGTGGAATTGCCGGTGAAGGACGAACGCGGCGCGGCGCAACATCGAGAAGGCGTGACGGCAGTTGCCGGGTTCTATTTCCTCGGCCTCCAGTACCAGCGAAAATTCCGCTCGGCCTTCTTCTGGGGAGCGGACGAGGATGCCGCCTTTCTCGCGGGAAAGATTGCGGCCGAGACATGATCGTAGGCGGCATAGGCGCCCATGTCGCTGGTCGTGGGCACCCGCGCCATCCGGGCATTGTACCTATTGCAAGAACCGCCGGATCGTCGATACGCTCGCCGCGCCATGGCCGAACGGGCGGGCCGTCTGGGTAATCCAGGCCAAGCTGCCCGGATGGGAAGGGCACATGGGAAACGTCAGTCAAATAATAACGGAGGAAACCATGAACAATAAAATCCCGTTCGGTGCCGCCCTTGGTATCCTGATTGCCTGCGTTGGGCCGTCCATGGCTGCATGCCCTGATCAGGTGGCGATCGATGCCTATGTAAGTGATTTCGTTGCCGCCCGGCCGAGCGGGGGGTTCGGCGCCGATCTTTCCCTGGCCGATGCCGAGTGCGCCCGCGGCAAGCTTGTGCGTTCGCTTGCGCCCGTGCTCGGCCAGGTGGTCGGCTACAAGGCTGGGTTTACCAACGAAGCCCTGCAGAAACGCTTCCAGGTGCCCGCGCCCGCCTACGGCGTGATGTTCGGCAAGTCGATGGTTCAAAGTGGGGCCAGGATGGCGGCGAAATTCGGCGCCCGGCCGCTGTACGAGGCCGATTTCGTGGCGATCGTGGGGGACCCCGCCCTCGCCGATGCCAAGAGCCCGCTCGAGGCTCTCAATTACATCTCCGAAGTCGCGCCATTCATGGAACTGCCTGATCTTTCACTCGAAGGAAATCCGCTGGGCAATGCCCTGATCTCTACCAATATCGCCTTTCGGGCCGGCGCGATCGGGTCCCGTATCAAGGTACAGCGGACACAAGCGTTCCTCGATTCGCTTGCCGATATGACGGTTGTCATGACAGAGGATGGTGCCGGCAAGGAGTTGGGGCGGGTGAAAGGCAACGTTCTCATGGGCAATCCCGTAAATGCCGCCATGTGGCTTGCGCAAGCGCTCAAGAAAGATGGCATCGCATTGAAGACAGGCGATCTGCTCAGCCTGGGTGGCTTCATCCCGCCGGCGCCGACTCAGGCGGGAACTGCTATCACGATCAAGTATCTCGGCTTACCGGGCGACCCCACCGTGACCGTGTTTTTCGAGTAGGTGTGGCGCGCCGCAACAATCCCCTCATTTTCGAAAGATGCGAAAACCGCGCAGCGACCCTGGTCAGGCTCATGCCGCCAAACCTTCCAGGCCGCTATCGCGATGGCGGTCGCGCCAGCGGCGGAACGTGGGTTCGCTGATCCCAAGCAAATTCAGCCGCCTCCATCTGGCTCATCTCCGACCGCTCCGAGCGGCCGAGAACATCCGTGAAACGCATCCGGCGTCCCCCTTCGTGAATCCGTGCCCGGTCCATGAAATCCTCCATTCCAGGAGGTCCATACGACCGGACACTTCACGAGCTACGAAAGCCGGACAGATCACGAGCTTGCCACACTGGGTGGTCGCCGGCTTGCCGGTTTGCTTCCGGCCCCGTACCATCCGGCGCTTAAACAACCCCCGGACCTCATCTCATGTCCCAACAAGTCGTATCCGAACTCGCCCCGCACGGCGTCCTGCGCGCGGCGATCAATATGGGCAATTTCCTGCTGGTGACCGGCCGCACGCCATCCGGCGACCCCGACGGATGCTCGCCCGACATGGCGCGTGCGATCGCCGAACGCCTGGGCGTGCCGGTCAAATTCGTCCCCTTCGCCAAGCCGGGCGATCTGGCGGATGCCGCCGGGACGGATGTCTGGGATATCGGCCTGGTTGGCGCCGAACCCGCGCGTGCGGCGAAAATCGACTTCACCGCCGCCTATGTGGAAATCGAGGCGACCTATATGGTTCCCGCCGGTTCGCCGTTAACCGCGATCGATCAGGTGGACAAGCCCGGCATCCGCATCGCGGTGGCGGCTCGCAGCGCCTATGACCTGTGGCTGGAGCGCAACATCAAGAACGCGACCCTGGTGCGCGCCAATGGCGGGCCGGAGACGCTGGCGATGTTCGTCAACGACAAGCTGGATGCGATGGCCGGGTTGCGCCCGGGCCTGATCACCGATGTGAAGACGGTGCCTGGGGCGAAACTGCTCGACGGGCAGTTCACCGCGGTGCAGCAGGCGATCGGCACGCTCCGGACCAATACGGCCGGGTCGGCGTTCATCAAGGCCTTTGTCGAGGAGGCCAAGGCGTCCGGCCTGGTCGCGAAGCTGATCGAAAAGCACGGCGTGGTCGGCCGTCTGTCGGTCGCGCCGCCGGCGTAGTCTGCATCCGAACGTTCGGAGGCTTCGCGCCTCCGGACGTTCGGGACCACGAAGGCGCTGTTTTCGTCGCCGAACATCTGGCGCCGGGACCAGTTCCGTGGGCTGGGGCGGGCGTGGTGACTGCCTCCGTCAGCAGGAAAATGCATCGGTCTTGCTTGTTTCCCACCATCCGATGGGCCTTGCCACGCTTGGCCTGTTCGCCGGTTTGGCAATGGCCCAGCCCGCGCTGGCGGGGTGCGATCGCCCGGTCGCTGTCCGATTCGCGCCCGGCGCTTCCTCGTCCGAGTTGACCGGGGGGATTCCCCGCGGCGAAGTCGCCTGTTTCACCATCGGCGCCGGCGCCGGCCAGACACTGTCCGTGACCCAGAGACCCGGCCCGGACAACAACATCGTGTTCCAGATCTACCAGCCGGGCTGGAAGATCACGCGGGACCGGGACGGAATTTACGACATGGCGGGCGCCGCCTTGCGCGGTGCGGCCCCGGGCGAGGACACGGCGACCTGGTCCGGGACCCTGCCGGCCAAGGGCACCTATCTTATCGTCGTCGGCACGACCCGCGGCGGCGGCGGGTATCAGTTGCGGGTCGAGATACGCTGACACCGACCGCCTGCCCGGACAGACGGAGTTTGCGATGGCGGGTCCGCTGAAACCCGCCTTCCGGCAAAACGGCCGCGGCCGATGGGATGACGGCCCAATCCCACCGTCGCCAAGCTTCACCCCATCACGTAATCGTTGCGGTCCAGGGTCTCGGTCATGCCGCGATAATCGACCAGCCGGAACGGGGAGTTCGTGACCACCCGCCCGTGTTTGTTCTTGTACCAGTTGCCGACGCCGCCATGGGCCCACACCATCTTCTCATGGGTCGCATCCAGCAGGGAATTAAACGCGTCATGCGGTTCCCGCCGGCATTCCATCCAGGACGAGCGAGTCTCGATCATCTCCCGCAGGCACTGCATGATGTAGCGAACCTGGCATTCGGTGTGGAAGATCGCGCTGCCGCCATGCGCCAGGTTGGTCCCCGGACCATACAGCATGAACATATTCGGGAAGTTCGGCACCGTTATCCCCAGATAGGCGCGCGGATCGTCATCGCCCCACAGGTCGCGGATCGTCTGGCCGTCACGCCCGACGATATCCATCGGCGCCAGCATCCGCTGAGCCTGGAACCCGGTGGCCAGCACCAGGATATCCGCCGGATATTCCGTCCCGTCGCGTGTCACCACGCCATGCGCGGTAATTCGCTCGATCGGCGTGTTGACCAGGTCCACATTCGGCTGGGTCAGGGTTTTGTACCAATGGTTGTCGCGCAGCATCCGCTTGCCATAGGGCGGGTAGGGCGGCACCACCTTGGCCAGCAGGTCCGGATCGTCGCCGATCTGGGTCTTGATATAGGCGATCAGATCGTCGCGGAATTTCTGGTTCGCCGCGTTCAGCGACTGGTCCGGGGTCGGCCAGGCCGGATCGGCGTGCAGGGATGCATGCAACCCATCCGCCGAGGCCCACAGCAACTGGAACCGATACCACTTCGCATAGAACGGGATATGCTTCAGCGCCGCCATTTTTCCGGCGCTGACCGCGGCATGATAGTTCGGATTGCTGACCGCCCAATGCGCCGAACGCTGGAAGATGGTCAGATGCGCCACGTCCGGCGCGATGGTGGGGCC
>CAMBXJ010000328.1 GCA_945871455.1 Asaia bogorensis | reverse complement strand
AGCTTCCGCATCTCGATCTGCGTCAGGTCGCCAGGCAATTTCTGGGCTTTTTCGGCCAGGCTGACCATCTCCAGCAGGTCCCCGCAGCGCCGTTCGACGTCCACGCCCCTGCCCTGCCCGCCGGTCGCATACAGGATCGGCACGCGCAGATTCTCGGCCAGGGTCAGGCTGGCGAACGGTCGAGGCAGTTGGAAACTGCGCGCCAGCCCCATCCGGATGCGACGGTATGCCGGCAATCCGTCCAACACGCGTCCGTCGAAGGCCACCTTGCCGGTTTCGTTGCGCAAGGTGCCGCAGAGGCAGTTGACCAGGGTGCTTTTGCCGGACCCGTTCGGGCCGATCAGCCCCAGCCGCTCCCCCCGTTCGACCTGCAACTCGATATCGGCCAGGGCGACGAAGCCGCCGAACCGCTTGCCGAGGCCGGAGACGGTCAGGATGGGATCGCTCATCGGCGGAACCACCCGATGATGCCCTTCGGCGCCGCGATCACGAACACGACCAGCAGGACACCCACGATCAGCAGCGACAGGGCCGAGGAAATCGTCACCGTCGCGGCCTGCTGCAACGTCCCCAACAACACCGCTCCCAGCACGGGGCCGAGCCACATGGAGGTGCCGCCGATGAGGGGCATGGCGATGGTGTTGACGGCATAGCTCAGGCTGAAGGCGGAGGAGGGATCGAGATAGGTCACGTAATAGGGCAGCGGCGCCCCGGCCATCCCCATGAATCCGCCGGACAAGGCGGTCGCGATCAGCTTCAACCGCAGGGTCGGCACACCGGACGCCTCGGCCGCGAGTTCGTCGTCGCGGATGGCGGCGAAACCGTAACCCAGGCGGGAATGCTCGATGGCGCGGGCCACGGCGACGGCGATGACCGAAAGGGCCAGCATGACCAGGAACAGATACTCGATGTAGTCGCCATCGAAGATCGGGGATTCGTCGGGGCGGATGACGTAGGCGCCGCGGGCGCCGCCGACAAAGCTCCAATTGGTGATCAGGGTCTGCATGACGACGGCCATGGCCAGGGTGGCGATGGAAAAGAACGTGCCGCGCAGCCGCAGGGTCAGATATCCGGTGGCGATGCCCACCGCGCCGGACACCACGCCGCCCACCGCGATCATCACCGGCAGAGGCAGGTCCGGCATCGTCTTGTGCAGCACCACGGTACTATAGGCTCCCAGCGCGAAGAACGCCGCCGTGCCAAAGTTCACATACCCGGTATAGCCGCCCAGGATGTTCCACGCGGTCGCCAGCACGATGTATTGCAGCACGACGTAACCCGCGAAAAACGCGTAGGAATTGCCGACCATCTTGGTGCCAAAGAAGGTCGCGAACGCGACGGCGATCAGTACGCTGATGAAAGTCCAATTCCGCATCACGCCCGCCCGAATATCCCGCTCGGCCTTACCGCCAAGGTCAGCAGCAGGAAGCCGAACGCCACGGCCGGGGACCATGATGGACCGTAGAAGGTGGAGGTGATGCTCTCGACCACGCCCAGCAGCACGGCCGCGGCCAGCATGCCGGGGAAGCTGCCGAGGCCCCCCATGACGCAGATGGCGAAGACGCGGCCGATATATTCTCGCCCGATGGAGGGTTCGACGGGCTGGATGATGATCAGGATCGCCCCGGCGATGGACGCGGTGGCGATCGACATCCCGAACGCGATCCGCTTGATCTTGCTGGGATTGGCCGCCATCAGCCGCAACGCCAGCGGGTCCTGTGCGACCGCCTGGATCGCTCGGCCGATAAACGTCCGCGCCATGAACAGTTGCAGCCCGACCAGCATGACGATGGACACCAGGAACGGCACCACCAGGCGCATCGGCAGATCGACAAAGCCATAATGCAGGGTCGTGCCGAGATACCGCGCCTCAACCAGCCGGTAATCGACCCCGAACACCAGCACCAGGGTTACCTCGGTGATGAACAACAGCCCGAAAAAGAACGCCAGGCCGCGGATGGACGCATCGCCCCGCCGCTCGAACGACACGTCGTAGATATGGTAGATCGCCATACCCAGCAGGTAGAAGCCCGGCAGCACGAGGATGCTGGCCACGATCGGGTCCAGGCCGAACACGCTGTTGGCGATATAGGCGATGTAGGAGCCCAGGATGATGAAGGCCGGATGCGCGATGTTGACGATGTCGAGCATCCCGAAGGAGATCGACACGCCGATGGTCACGGCCGCGTAGAAGCCGCCCAGCAAAAGGCCGGACACCAGAGCGTTGACCAAAAGGTCCAGCGGAAAATCCATTTTTGTTCGGTCTTGACGTTTCCAGACCGCACTGTGACCAATCGGTGCCGCCTTGACCAGCCCCTATGAAGCCCCTGCCGCGGGGCCGAGCGGTCAGGAGGCGCCGCCGCGTACGGTCACATTGGATGGGTTGACGAACGGGCTGCGCATCAACGGCTCCCCATCTCGCCAGGACATCCGGAAATACAGCGCGGCCAGTTCGGCGTAGTTCTCGAAATGCCCACTCACGGCCAAGGCCTGCTCGTGATACCAGCGCGCGCCTACCAGATCGCCCTGGTCGCGGCGGATTTCGGACCACAGTTCAAAGCCCGTCGAACTGGTGGGATGCAGTTCCAGGGCGCGGGCGACATTGCGTTCGGCGGCATCGAACACATCCAGTCCGACCCAGGCCGCCCCGAGCGTCAGATAGACCCCCGCCCGCAGAACCGGATCGGCGGATGGATTGCGCTTCAACAACGCCTCCATATCGGCAACCACCTCCCTGTCCCTGTCCATGTTCATCTTCACGAAGGCCGCGTTCAGGGCGGGCACGAGATTATTGGGATTCGACGCGATCGCCTTCTGGAACCGATCCAACGCCAGCGGCAAATCCTTGCGGAACAGGGCGATCATGCCCTGCAGGTTCTCAAACATGGCCCGGTCGGGATGGATCGGGCGTGGCGGCATGCGGGCCAACGCGAACCCGATGACCGACTCGGCATCGCGAAAGTCAAGATCACCGGCATGCCGCTGCATCAGATTGAGCGCGGTGCTGTAGGGATCGACCTGAGCCATCGCGACGATCGACGCGCGCCTTGCCACGCTGGTGATGCTCTCCCCGTCCTCTTGCGTGATTTCCTGGCGGAACGGATCGGTGCGCGATTGGCCCGCGCCGCTGATCAGGACCTTGGCCTTGGCCCCCTCCATGAACATGCTCAGCTTGATCGCGGCCGGCTGGTGGGAAAACTGGCTCTGCATGGCATAGGCGATCCCGGGCGCATGCAGCGATTCCGCGATCGAGACAGCCAGCCCGGGCGGCTGGCCCACGGAGATCACCGGTTTGGTCGATATCGTCGGGGTCGACGAGATCCGCTCGACCTCATCGCGCAGAATATCGCGCAGCATATCGACATTCAGCGCCCCGTCCTCCGATCGAGCGACGACCGTCGTCTCCAGGATGACATCCTTGGGATGCAGAAACGTATCGACGCCGAGCGTCGCGAGCAGGAATCCCAAAATCACCGCAAGGGTCGTCAGATCCATCGCTCGGCACCTTTCATGGCGGACCCCGTGGGCACGCCCCCACGACGCTGACGTCCGCCAGATGGTGATAAGCGACGGATGCTTACCATGAGGTAAATCAAGTGCCGGCAATGCGCCTGGCCGCCGTCAGGCAGCACTTAAGTCAAGCCAACGTACGGGTTTGACTGTCAGGCAGACATCGCCCCTTCCCCCAGCCGGACCAGCCGCGCCATCCGCGGGCCGCGCGCAATGCCAAGCGTCGCGCCGAGATCATCCAGAATGGATTGGACCTCCGGCGCATCGACCGGTCCATGCGCTTCGACATGGGTCTTTGCCCGGGCCAGCAGGTCCGCCGCCAATACCCTCAATCCGGCCAGAACCGCGGACCCGGAGTCCAACCGTCCGGCGTCCAAAGTCGCGACCACGTCCCGCGCCCCAGCCTCGAACACCGCGGTCAGAGCCAGCAACGTGCCCAGCGACAGGGACCGCGCCTCGCTGGCCACCCCAGCCTGGGCCAGACGCCGGATCAGGTAGCGAAAAGCGCCCAACGTGCCGAATGTGCCGACCGCGTCTTCCACATCGCGAAACGGCATCGCCATCCGCTCATAGGCAACCCCGGGCGGGCCGAGGAGCGCGTTGGCCGGGACAAGACAATTGTTGAGGACCAGGCGGCAATGCCGGGACGGACGCAGCGCGTGGAAGCCTGGCATGTCGGTCATGGTCAGACCGGGTGTCTCGCGCGGGACCAGGAAGGCGCTGTAACGCTTGCGACCGGCTTCCTCGGAGGTGATCGCGACCACGATGATGGCGTCCGCGTTCGGACCGTTGCTGACCCAGGCCTTCTCGCCCGAGATGCGGAATCCGTCCGCCGTTGCCGTCGCCGTGGTGCGCAGCAGCTTCGGATGCGCGCCGACATCGGGCTCTGAGATCGCGACGGAGATTGCGCGGCCCAGCCAGGTGTCCTTCTGCGCCTGGGTGCCGAACCCTTCAACGAAATGCCGGCCGACCAGATGGCGTCCGCCGCCAATGCCGCCGACGCCCAAAAGTCCGGTGTGATGGACGAAGGCGGCCTTGAGGCGGGCAATGGTGGCGTAGTCGGGCGGGGGTGCGAACAACCCGGCCTCCGACATGCCCTGCAACGGGTCCTGGTCCGGCGCCGAGCAGAGGGTCAGCCAGTGTTGCATGCGCGGTTCGATGTCGTCGGCCATGGGTTCGGTCTCCGTGCTGTGGGGGTCTTTCAAGCCGATTCTGTCCAGGCGGGAAAGGCGCGGCAGCGATCAGCCGCCCTCAAGGGGCGATACCGCCCACGCCCCCAAGGGGCGATACGGCCCACGCCCCCAAGGGGCGATACAGCCCACGCCCCCAGGGGGCGATGACAACACCCCCCACCAAGCGTAGGCTCCCCTCACAACGTCCAACCAACAAACCAGGAGGACCGCCATGAAGCTCGGCTATTTCGCCATGCCATCCCACCCGCCCGAGCGAGGCCTGAAGGCCGGCCATGACTGGGACCTGCAAACCCTGCGCTGGTTGGACGAACTGGGCTTCGAGGAAGCCTGGATCGGCGAACATCACACCGCCCCGTGGGAGCCGCATCCCGCCCCCGACCTGCTGATCGCCCAGGCTCTGTTGCAGACCAAGCGGCTGAAGATCGGTCCTGGCGGGTTCCTGCTGCCGTACCATCACCCCGCCGAACTCGCGAACCGGGTGGCCATGCTGGACCACCTGTCGGAAGGCCGCCTGCTGTTCGGCGTCGCAGCTTCCGGCCTACCCAGCGACTGGGCCATGTTCGGGGTCGACGGCCTGTCCGGCCAGAACCGGGAAATGACTCGGGAGGCGCTGGATATCATCCTGCGCCT
>CAMBXJ010000327.1 GCA_945871455.1 Asaia bogorensis | reverse complement strand
CGCGTCTTACGCCTTATCCAGCCACACCGTATCCTGGCGGCCCACATCGTAGACGCCAAAGAACTCGTACGGGTTCAGGCCCTTCACGTAGTTGTACCAGACGTCGACGATCTTTTCCCAGGAGATCGGCAGCACCGGCGGATCGTTCTCCATGATCATCTCGCACTGACGGATCAGCGCCAGACGCTTGGCGGTATCGACCTCGACATCGATCTGGGTGAGCAACTCCTGGAACGGCTTGTTGTCCCAGAAGGAGTAGTTCTGCGGGCCATCCTTGCCATACCAGGCATTGAAGTAATCGGACGGGTCGAGCAGGGTCGAAACGATGGCGCCGATCGCGAGATCGTAGTTGCCGGATTTGGTATCGTCGAACCAGACCGATTCCACGACGGTGCGCAGTTTGGTTTCGACATTCAGGGCCTGTTGCAGCATCGCCTGGATGGCCTGCGACCCCAGCTTGAAGGTGGAAACCTCCCGGACCAGGAAGTCCAGGCCCTTGATACCGTTGGCATAACCCGCCGCCGCCATCAGCGCCTTGGCTTCCTTGATCGCCGCGGTCGGATCGTCCTGATAGCCGATCCGCTTGACCAGTTGATCCTTGGGCGTCGCGAATTCCGAGAACGGATAGATGAAGCCGCCGACCATCATCGGCGCGACATCCTTCACCACGTCCACCAGCACCGCCTTGTCCAGCACCAGATGGAAGGCGCGACGGACCCGGGGATCGTCCATCGGCTTCTTCTTGTTGTTCATCCAGGTGCCCTGGATCACGCTCTGGTAATAATCAGTCGAGGACATGCCCGGCGTCGCCTTGGCCTTCCGACCGGTGACCGGATCGACGATGCGGCCATAATCGACGCGGTTGGCGAGCAAGGCCGCGCCAAGTTCCGGGGAGAACTGCAACAGGTGATAGACCTCGATCCCGTCCAGATAAGGCAGGCCCGGGTTCCAGTATTCCTTGTTCTTCTCGAAGACCCAGACTTCGTTTTCCACCCGGCGGACATGCTTGAACGGGCCGGTGCCGGGATAGACGACGACGCGGCGCAGGTTCTGAGCGTTGTCCTCCAGCGTCTTCTTGCGCAGGATGATGTTCCAACCGCTGGCGAAGGCCGACATGATGAAGTTGGCCGGACGCGGGCTGTCCAGCTTGAACTCGATCGTGTGCTTGTCGCGGACGTTGATCTCACTGACCGCCTTGAACAGCGTGCTGCGCGGGATGCTGATCCCGGACGGCGGCTTCACGATACGGTCGTAGGTGGCCTTCACGTCATCCGCGGTGAATTCCGCGCCGTCATGGAAGGTGACGCCCTTGCGCAGCATGAACGTATAGGTCTTGCCGTCCTTGCCAATGTCCCAGCTATGCGCCAGATCGGGGATGATCGTCTTGCCGCTGTCACGCGGATCGCGGCGGATCAGGTTGTCGAACATCACGCCCTGGGTGCCCAGGTTGTTGATGGTGCCGGACTGATGCACGTCGAAATGCGGCGGGCGGCTGCCGATGCCAAGGCGCAGAACGCCACCGCGCTTCGGATTGGCTTCCGAAGCGGCAAGCTGGAACTTGGAACCGTCATATTGCAGCGGCACCTGGGCCACGGCCTGTTCGGTGCCCAACCCATAGAGGCCAGCGGCCGCGGTCGCCTGCAGAAACGTGCGGCGGCCCCAACCCGGACCGGGGAAATTCGGTTCAGACATTCAAGCTCCCTCCCTGGGATAACGTACAGGCGGAAGGCAGCCGACCCCAACAGCCGGCCGCCTGATCCTGAAGGTATGGTTACCATGCCGGATTCCCGCATACCACCGGGAATCCGGATCGGCCCGACGGTCTATTTGTCCAGCCAGACCGTGTCGTGGCGATTGACGTCGTGGAGGCCGAAATAGTCGTAGGGGTACAGGCATTTACATCGGTGTACCAAGCGTCGTTGATCTTCTCCCAGCAGATCGGCGGCAATGGGGGGTCTTCCTCCATGATCATCTCGGCCTGCCGGATCAGGGCCAGACGCTTGGCGGGATCGTCCCCCCGCGCGATCTGCAACATCAGGGTGGCGAATTTCGGATTACCCCAGAACGCTTGGTTCCGCGGACCGTCCTTGATGTACCAGGCGCGGAAATAATCCGACGGATCGAGCAGGGTGGAGATGATGACGCCAAGGGCAATATCGTAATTGCCGTTCTTGATGTCGTCGAACCAAATCGACTCCACCGTCGTGCGCCGATCCATCTGGATGTTCAGGGTCCACGCCAGCCTTCACGTCGGCGCTGGTCAGTTCCGCGCTATCATGGAACTGCACATCCTTGCGCAACATGAAGGTGTAGCTGGTGCCGTCCTTCGAGATATCCCAGCGATGCGCAAGATCGGGGATGATGGTTTTTCCGCCATCGCGAGGGTCGCGGCGGATCAGGTTGGCGAACATGTGCGCCTGCGTGCCAATGTCCGCGAACGTGCCCGACTGGTGGATGCCTGAATGCGGTTGGCGGGAGAAAATCGACATTTTCAGCACGCCGCCGCGCTTCGGGTTCGGTTCGGCGGCTTTGAGCTGGAACCTGCTGCTATCATATTGGTTGGGTACGCCCTGTGCCAGGCCACGAGACGGGGTCATTCCATAGGCTGTCGCCACCGCCATCGCCGCGGCACTTTCCCCGCGGGAAGTCGCGCCGACCACCGCCATGCGGCTCGTCTGGATTATCCGTATTGTTATGTGTTCCCTTTTGGTCTTTAACAACCCAGACGGTAGTGCCGACACAGCGCGACCGTATGTCCAAGTTATCACAACAAGAACCGGGGGTCACCTCCTTGAGTCAGGCCGTTTCAACCGAACGGAACATCGCACCCGCAGCTTCCGGTGCGCCTTTGTTGGAGCTGGACAACCTCCAGACGCATTTCTTTACCGCCGATGGCGTGGTGAAGGCCGTCGATGGCGTGTCCTACTCGGTCCGCAGCGGGGAAACCCTCGGTGTCGTCGGCGAATCCGGCTGCGGCAAGAGCGTGACCGCGCTGTCCATCCTGCGTCTGGTGGCCAATCCGCCCGGCCGCATCGTCGGTGGGGAGGTCCGCTTCGCCGGCCGCAACCTGCTGAGCATGACCGAGACGCAGATGGAGGACATCCGCGGCAACGACATTTCGATGATCTTTCAGGAGCCGATGACCTCGCTGAACCCACTCTACACGATCGGGAAGCAGATTTCGGAGGCGGTGGCCCTGCACCAGGGCCTGTCCAAGCGCGATGCTCACGAAAAGGCGATCGAGATGCTGCGCCGGGTGTCGATCCCGGAGCCGGAGCGGCGGGTGAACGCCTATCCGCATCAGATGTCGGGCGGCATGCGTCAGCGCGTGATGATCGCGATGGCGCTGTCCTGCAATCCCAAGGTGCTGATCGCGGATGAACCGACCACCGCGCTGGACGTTACCATCCAGGCGCAGATTCTGGACCTGATGCGCGACCTGCAGGACAAGTTCGGCACCGCGATCGTCCTGATCACGCACGACATGGGCGTCGTCGCGGAAAACGCCGATCGCGTCGTTGTCATGTATGCCGGGCGCAAGGTCGAGGAAGCCCCCGTCGACGATCTGTTCGATCGTCCCGGCCACCCCTACACGCGCGGCCTTCTCGGCTCCATCCCCAACGTCGAGATCGCCGCCCATTCCGGACCGGGGCGCGCTCGGCTGGCGGAGATCAAAGGGATGGTCCCGTCGCTGGCGCGATTGCCGCGGGGTTGCTCGTTTGCGCCACGTTGCAGCTTCGCTTCGGATCGCTGTCGGGCGGAGTATCCGAAATTGGAGGAGTACAGACCGGAGCATTTCGTGGCGTGCTGGCATGCCGAACTGTTGCTGGGAGGTGCGGCATGAGCGCGACCAACGGACCGTTGCTGGAGGTTCAGAACCTCAAGAAGCATTTTCCCATCACGCGCGGGTTTTTCTCTCGCGTTGCCGGTCATGTGCTGGCGGTGGATGGCGTGTCGTTCCATATCGAAAAGGGTGAAACCCTGGGGCTGGTCGGCGAGAGCGGCTGCGGCAAGTCCACTGTCGGGCGCACTCTGATGAAGCTGCTGGAGCCAACCGGCGGAACGATCAAGGTGAAGGGCACCGACATCACGGACCTGGATCGGGAGGCCATGCTGCCGTACCGCCAGCAGATGCAGATGATCTATCAGGATCCGTATGCGTCGCTTAACCCGCGGATGACGGCCGGGGACATCGTGGGGGAGCCGCTGACGATCCACAAAATCTGTTCCGGCACCGAATGGCAGGATCGGGTGGAAAGCCTGTTCCAGCGGGTGGGGCTGCGCGGCGATCAGATGTTCCTGTATCCGCATGAATTTTCCGGCGGGCAGCGCCAGCGCATCGGGATCGCGCGGGCCCTGGCGCTGAACCCAGAATTGATCGTCGGCGATGAGCCGGTGTCGGCGCTGGACGTGTCGATCCAGGCGCAGATCATCAACCTGCTGATGGATTTGCAGGACGAATTGCAGCTTTCGTATCTGTTCGTGGCGCATGATCTTGCGGTGGTGGAACATATCAGCCACCGGGTCGCGGTGATGTATCTCGGCCGCATCGTGGAGATGACGGACAAGACGTCGCTGTTCGAGATGCCGTTGCATCCTTACACGGAGGCGCTGCTGTCGGCCGTACCGATCCCGAAATCCGGGGCGCGTGAGAGAAAGCGGCTGATCCTGACCGGGGATGTGCCCAGCCCGATCAATCCGCCGAAGGGATGCCATTTCCATACGCGGTGTCTTTACGCGTCGAAGCAGTGCCGAGAGGAAGTGCCGGTGTTGCGGGAAATCAAGCCGGGGCACCTGGCGTCGTGCCATCAGCACAATAATGGGGTGACGTTCCCGTTGAAGCAGATGCCTGGGCCGGCTTGATCGGGTTAGGCGATCGATACTCGAAGATTCGCTTGTTCTGGCGCGTCGCTCTAGCGGATAACGTCAATCGTGACGCCGGCGGCTTGCTCGATCGCTTTCCAGGCCCAGTCCGCCGTCAGCACCTTGGTGCTGGATCGGCGCGCCAGGGCAAGGCAGGCTCGATCACCGAGGGACAACCCCGCCGATCGGGTCAGCGGCAACAGCAAGCCGGCTTCGTAGGCGAGGCCGTCGTCAAACGGGACCACCCCTATCGGCAGCGGGCCGAGAATTGCGCGGATGTCGGCTTCGGTGCCGCCATAACGGGCGATATGCCCGACGACCTCCGACAGGTTGACCGCGCACATCGTTGAATCCGGGATGGCCGCCTGCACGATTTTGTCGCCCGGTTCCCCCAGCAACATGGCCAGCAGAGCCGAGGCATCGAGGACCACGGTCATGCCGGGCGGTTAGCCTTCCTGGGTTTCGCGCTGCCTTTCCGCGAGAAAGCCGTCGAGGT
>CAMBXJ010000326.1 GCA_945871455.1 Asaia bogorensis | reverse complement strand
TGCCAATCGGTGTATCTGGTCGGATATCCATGGCGGACACGGCTTGCAACCGCGGCCAACGGACGATCCCATCCTCAACCGGTTTCTGACCGCTCTGAACGCGGTCTACGGCGATCGGATTGAACGCGTGGTCCTGTTCGGCTCCCGCGCACGGGGCGATGCGCGGTCGGAGTCCGACTATGTCGTAGCGGTCTTCTTGCGTCAGATGACCGACCGTTGGCAGCAGATGCATCGACTGAGAGATATCGAGAGCGACATGCTCTACGCGACCGGTGCGAGTGTCCAGGCGATGCCATATGACGACGGCTTTTGGCGGGAGAGAACGACGTTGATGCACGAAATCCGGCGGGATGGCATCGACCTGAAGCCGAGCACGCGTTTGTGTGTGGCGGATCGCTTTGTCGCGACGATGGATACAGCGATCCGCGACCCCGCATAGCCGCCGGCTCCCAGACCCGGTAAATCGACCGGCAAGGAGACCTCCATGACCACAAACCAAAATGTTGCCCTGCGCCTCGCCGAGGCCTTTGCCCGCCACGGTGTCACCGTCACCTTCGGCCAGAGCCTGCCCAGCGCGTTTCACCTCGCGGCACCGCATGTCGGCATCAAGCAGGCGGCCTACCGGCAGGAGAACGCCGGGGGCGCCATGGCCGACGGCTATGCCCGCATTTCCGGCCGGGTCGGTGTCGTCACCGCCCAGAACGGCCCCGCCGCCACCTTGCTCGTCGCGCCGCTGGCCGAGGCCCTGAAGGCCTCGATCCCCATCGTGGCGCTGGTGCAGGAGGTCACGCGCAGCACCGCGGATCGCAACGCGTTCCAGGAGCTGGACCACCTGAACATGTTCGCCCCTGTGGCAAAGTGGGTCCGCCGGATCGATCGCGCCGACCGGCTGGAGGATTACGTCGATATGGCGTTCACCGCAGCGGCCTCCGGTCGGCCGGGTCCGGCGGTGATTCTGGTCCCGGCCGACCTGCTGGTCGAGAACGCGCCGCCCCCGTCCCCCCGAACGGCGAAACTGGGCCTGTATCCGCTGGATCGGATGCTGGCGGATCCCGCCGCCATCGCCCAGGCCGCCGATATGCTGGCCGCCGCACGCTATCCGGTGATCGTGGCCGGCGGTGGCGTGCATCTGTCCGCGGCCCATGACGAACTCGCCGCCCTGCAACAGGATGCGCATCTGCCCGTCGGGACCACCACCATGGGCAAAGGTGTCGTCGATGAGGCGCATCCCCTGACCATGGGCGTCGTCGGCTACGTGATGGGCCGAGGCGCCAGGACCTTCGGCATGCGGTTCATGCTGGATCGCGCCGATCTGGTCCTGCTGGTCGGCAATCGCACCAACCAGAACGGCACCGACAGTTGGAAGCTCTTCGCGCCGGGGACGAAATTCATCCATCTGGACACTGATCCGATGGAAGTCGGCCGCAACTACGAAGCGCACCGTCTGGTGGGCGACGCCAAACTGACCCTCGCCGCCTTGCGTGACGCGCTGGTCGCCCGCGATCTCTCCGCCCGCAAAGCGGCTCGCCCGGCGCTGGAAGCCGAGATCGCCGCCGCGGTGAAGGACTGGCAGGGTATCGTCGCCAATGTGCGGGCGCGCGATGGCGGCCCGGTGCGGCCCGAGCGGGTGATGGCGGAACTGGACCGGCGGATGTCGGCCGAGGACATTGCCGTCGCCGATGCCTCCTATTCCTCGATCTGGATTGTGGGCGGATTGACGTCCCGCAAGGCCGGCCAACGCTTTCTGACTCCGCGCGGCATTGCCGGCCTGGGATGGGGCCTGCCGATGGCGATCGGCGCGCAATTCGCGGCCCCCAATCGCCGCGTCTTCTGCCTGTGCGGCGACGGCGGCTTCGCCCATAGCTGGGCGGAACTGGAGACCCTGCGCCGCCTGAACCTGCCGATCACCGTGATGGTGCTGAACAACGGCATCCTCGGGTATCAGAAACATGCCGAGGACGTGATCTTCGGCGAACACACCGATGCCGTGGACTTCGCCGCCGTCGATCATGCGGCGATCGCTCGGGCATGCGGCGTGTTCGGCGTGCGGATCGAACGAGGCCAGGATGTCGGACCGGCACTGGATGCGGCATTTGCCTCGGGCAAGCCGGCCCTGCTGGATATCGTGACTGATCCGGACGCCAAGCCGCCCATCAGCTTCTACGCCGGGCATTATCCGGAACCGTTCTGACCGGCGCGCCCGGGCGCGGGGGGTATGCTTGAGTGCGTATGCTTGCGTCTGGGCCGAACCGGCGGGAAAGTCGGGCGAAAGCCGAGCGGGAGGGGATCGATGGAATTCGACAAGGAACTGACCGAGTTCGCTCGCATGATCGAGGCAGCCGAACGGGTCGTGGTCTTCACCGGCGCGGGCATCAGCACGGAGTCGGGCATCCCCGACTTCCGCAGCCCCGGCGGGATCTGGACCAAGGTCAAACCGATCGACTTCTCGGACTTCATGCGGTCCCATGAAGCGCGCCGGGAAACCTGGCGCCGACGGTTCGAAATGGAACCGATCCTGCGTCAGGCCCGGCCCAACCGAGGCCATGTCGCGGTGGCGGAACTGATCCGCAGCGGCAAGGCGACTTCCGTCATCACCCAGAACATCGACGGATTGCACCAGGATTCCGGCATCCCGGACGACAAGGTGATCGAGCTGCACGGCAACACCACCTATGCCCATTGCCTCGATTGCAGCCAACGCTACGAGATCGACGCCCTGCGCGTGGATTTCGAGCAGGACCGGATCGTGCCGCATTGCGCCTGCGGCGGTTGGGTGAAGACTGCCACCATCTCCTTCGGCCAGTCCATGCCGGTGAACGAGATGCGGCGGGCGGAGAAGGAAACCCTGCTGGCCGACCTGTTCATCACCATCGGCTCGTCTTTGGTCGTTTACCCGGCGGCGGGATTTCCGGAACTGGCGAAGCGCAACGGGTCCCGGCTGGTGATCGTCAATCGCGACCCGACGGGCCTGGATTCAATGGCGGACCTCGTCCTCAACCGTTCGATCGGCGAGACGCTCGGCGCCGTGGTGGGGGTGCAGTAACGGGTTATGCCAATCGCCCGATAGCGTCTCCTCATCGTCATTGCCGGGCTCGACCCGGCAACCCGCGCTTCAACGGCGGGGGGTGGGTTGCCGGATCAAGCCCGGCAATGACGGCGGTCGTTGTCGCCATCGGTCATTGCTGCGGCCATTGCTCATCACAGGCAGAACATCCGCGCCGAAGCGGTCGTCAGATCGAGGAGAATAGCCGAACCATTGGCAGCCCAGGCCGCGCTGCCAACCAGCAGCAGCACGGCCAATCCTCCCGCGATCCAGACCCTCGGCCCGCCTCGCATCAGGCAGTGGCCTCCGCCGCGACGCGTGCCACCGGACGTTCCCGGATCGGGAGATTGAAGAGCGCCGCGACCAGCCCCAATCCGGCGGAAATCCACCACATCAGGTCATAGGATTTCGTCATGTCATACAGCACGCCAGCCGCCCACAGCCCGGCGAACGAGCCCAACTGGTGCGACAGGAAGACGAAACCGAACAGCATGGACATCCAACTGGTGCCGAAAAAGGTCGCCACAAGGCCACTGGTCAGCGGAATGGTGGACAGCCAGAACAGGCCCAGCAAGGCGGTAATGGCAATCACCGTGAACGGCGTGATCGGCAGATACAGCAGGCCCATGAACAGCACCGCGCGGGCCAGATAGATCATCGTGAGCGTCAGTCGCTTTTCCACGAAGCGCGCCGACTGGCCGGCAAGCCACGTGCCGATGATGTTGGCGATCCCCAGCGCCATCAGCGCCCACACCCCTACCCCGGCGCCAAGCCCCTGATCCTGCACGAAGGCCGGCAAATGCAGCGAATAGAAGCTGACATGGAAGCCGCAGACGAAAAACCCGATCGTCAGCAGCCAGAAACTGGGATGCGCCAGCGCCTCCGCAAATGCCTGACGCAGCGACTGCGTCCGCACCACGACCGGGGCCTGATCCGACTGCCCGCTCAACGGAATGGCGAGCGGCAGCATCAGCAGGCCGGTGCCCGCCAGCACCAACAGGCTGATCTGCCAGCCGAACGCCTCGATCAGCAGATGGGCATAGGGGAAGGCGATGAAGCCACCAATCCCGGCGGCCATCCCCAACGACGCTATCGCCGCCGTTCGCCTGTCCGCCGGCACCGCTCGGCCGACCGCACCGACCAAGGCGGTCATGCCCGTGCCGCAAACGCCGAGGCCCAGCAGGATGCCGCTGCCGATCAGGTCCATCTCGGTGCGCGCGGCATACATCCAGACCAGCCCGGCCACCGTGCACAAGGCCCCGGCCGCGGCGACCCGGGCCGCCCCATAGCGATCGGCGACCGCGCCCGAGGCAATCGCGCCGACGCCCCAGACCAGGTTGGCCAGCGCCATGGCCATCGAAAACGGCTCCCGGCCGATATTCAGGTCCATGGTCATCGGTCGCATATACAGGCCCATGACCTGCCGCAGCCCCATCGCCATCCCGACGATGCAGCCAGCCCCAAGGAGGATAAGCCAAAGCGGCCTTGTCGGCGCCGCGGATGCGCTCATGATAATGTCCTTTGATGGTGCCCGCCGCAGTGTCGGTGTGATTTGACCCGGGTTGGCGCGTTGAGGGATATTATGGGCATATGAGCGCAATCAACAAGAACACGGACGCAACCCAGCCAATCTGTAATTGCCAGGCGCTGCGCCAGGCCGCTCGGCGTCTGACGCAATTCTATGACCACGCCTTGGCACCCGCCGAGCTGCGGGTGACCCAGTTCCCGATCCTGGCCTCGCTGGCCGCGTCCGGGCCAATGACCTTGAAGGCCCTGGCCGAAAAAATGGTGATGGATCGTGCGACCCTGGGTCACAACGTGCGGCCTTTGCAAGCGCGCGGCTTGATCGCTCTGACCGTCGGCGCGGATCGTCGCAGTCGGTTGGTCGAACTGACCGACACTGGGCAATCGGTGTTGCAGGATGCGCGCGGCCTGTGGCGGGATGCGCAGCGATCGTTCGAACGTTCGTTCGGATCCCAGGAGGCCGCCGAACTGCGGACCGCCCTGGGACGGGTGGCAACCTTGCAATACGCCGCATAGAAGTGAGGCTCTCGATGGTGGCCATCCTCGTCTTCCGTGGTTGCTGTCTGGGCAGTCTGTCGTAGGCGCCGGCCTGCCGGGGAAGCACTGGCCGGTGAGTCGATCTTTCCGCTGGCTGGTATGAGGCCGCTGCCGACCGTCCCGCGCGGAGAGCGGGAAGCCGGCGTCGTCGACAAATGCCGCGGAAGCCTTTCCCATCCCGGTATGGGGCCGGTGCGGTCGCACGGCTGTCCGGTTTAAATTACTTGTACTTTCCACCTTTATGGATTCGACTCTAACCATCGCAATGCCGCGAATCGGG
>CAMBXJ010000325.1 GCA_945871455.1 Asaia bogorensis | reverse complement strand
CTATCCCGATCCGGCGGCGCTGTCCGCGGTTGGAGACCGCCTGGCCGATATGCCGCCACTGATTTTTGCCCATGAGGCGCGGTCCCTCAAGGCCGACCTCGCGCGGATGGCGCAGGGGCAGGCCTTCCTGCTGCAAGGCGGCGACTGTGCGGAATCCTTTGCTGGATTCCATGCCACCAGCATTCGCGACACGGTCAGGGTATTACTGCAAATGGCGGCCGTGCTGAGCTTCGCCGCAGGCACGCCGGTGGTGAAAGTCACCCGAATGGCGGGGCAGTTCGCCAAGCCGCGCTCATCGGATACGGAAACCGTCGGCGACACGACACTACCATCCTATCGTGGCGACATCATCAACGATCCCGCCTTCACCAAGGCGTCCCGTGTGCCGGACCCGGAACGAATGATGCGCGCCTACAACCAGTCGGCCATTACGCTCAATTTGCTGCGGGGACTGACCCAGGGCGGCTTCGCGGATCTGAATCTCGTTCGGCAATGGAACCAGGACCTGATCGAAAACCCGCCGCAAGGGTCGCGATACAAGGATATCTGCCAGCGGATCGAGGAATCGCTTGCCTTCATGTCCGCCTGCGGGCTCGACACCATGCGCACGCCGGCGCTACGGGGCACCACGCTTTATACCAGCCATGAGGCGCTGCTGCTCCCCTATGAGGAAGCGCTGACCCACCGGGATGCGGCGACCGGTGACTGGTATGGGTGCTCGGGGCATTTGCTGTGGATTGGAGATCGCACGCGTCAGGCCGACCATGCGCATGTGGAGTTCCTGCGCGGGGTCGCAAACCCGCTGGCGATGAAATGCGGACCAACTCTGGCTCCGGACGACCTCCTGCGTCTGCTGGACACACTGAACCCGGACAATCAACCTGGTCGCATGACCTTGATCGTGCGGATGGGTGCCGATGGTCTGATCGACGGATTGCCGCCACTGGTCCGGGCGGTTCAGCGAGAAGGGCGCATGGTCGGTTGGTGCTGCGATCCCATGCACGGCAACACGATTTCTACCCGATCAGGGCGGAAGACCCGGCCCTTCGACCTGATCGCGCGGGAGTTGCAAAGCTTCTTCGACATTCACGCCGCCGCGGGCACGCACGCCGGCGGCATTCATCTCGAAATGACCGGCAAGCAGGTGACTGAATGCATCGGCGGCAGCAATTCGCTGGACGAGGCGGGATTGGCGGAATGCTATGAGACCAACTGCGATCCAAGGCTCAACCGGACCCAGGCGCTCGACCTTGCCTTCGTCGCCGCGGACGCGATGCGATCCGCGCGCTGGCGGCCGGACAGGCTGGCCGGGGAATAGGTGGAGCGCGCGCGGGCCAGGATTGCGCTTGGCCCGCGAAGTCGTACGTCCGCGGCTTGATCGAGAGAGATGTTGTTCACCCGTCGCGTGAATCGGAAACCTGGATCGCCCGCAGGCGGATATTGCCAAAATCATCCAGGTCAGCGCTCATTCCGCGCGGAACAAGGCAGGTTGCATCATATTCCTGCACGATCAGCGGACCCGGACGCGGTGTGCCTGATAGGGAAGCGCGGTCAAGCACCGGCACCTCGGTCCAACCCGACGCCGGAAACCAGGCGCGACGGCTGGGCGGGACGGCGGCGGAGGCGGGCGGGATGCGATCCGGCAGACGCGGCCGGGGCGGCAGGCCGCGCGCGATGATCGACAGCGAAATCAGCTCCACCGGTTCGGTCGGCGGGGCACGGAAGCCGTAGGTCCGCTCGTGCTCCTGCCCGAACAATTCCGCGATGCGGTCGGGTGAGACCGGGCCATCACCATCCGGCAGCGTGACCTCTATCTCGCTGGACTGTCCAAGATAGCGGGCCTGCGCCGTGCGCCGAAACGCGCGCATTTCGGGTGGAAACCCGTCCCGCGCGAGGCGTTCGCTTCCGGCGACACGCAGGGAGGCCAGCAATGCGCCGATACGGGCTTCGTCGGCTCGGTCCAGCCGAGTGCGCAGGCTCTGGCTGGCATGGTGCTCGGTGTCGGCCACCAGCAGGCCAAACGCACTGAACACGCCGGGCAGGGGCGGGATGATGACCCGCGCGATGCCGAGTTCGGCGGCGATTCCGGCGGCGAACAAGGGTCCGTTGCCGCCGAAGGCCAGCAGGGTGAACAGGCGCGGATCGCGACCGCGTTCGACGGAAACGGCGCGGATGGCCCGCATCATGGTGGCGGAGGCCAGGCGCAGCATGCCGTGTGCCGCTTCCTCGACGGTGCGTCCCAGCGGCCCCGCGAGATCGCGGGCAATGGCGGCACGGGCGGCGTCCAGATCGAGTTTGAGTGCGCCGCCGACGAGACCGGCGGGGTCCAGGTAGCCGAGAGCCAGGTTGCAGTCGGTGATGGTGGGCGCGGTGCCGCCCCTGCCGTAGCAGACCGGCCCGGGTGCGGCGCCGGCACTGTCCGGTCCGACCTTGGGCGCCCCGCCCGCATCCAGGCGGCAGATCGATCCGCCGCCGGCGCCGACCTCGGCCAGGTCGATGGCGGGCAGTTTCAGCATGTAGCCGGCGCCGACCAGCAGGCGGGACCCGGCCATGACGCCGCCGCCGACCTCGATCGCCTCGGAGCGCAGCACTTCACCGTGCTCGACGAGTCCCGCCTTGGCCGTGGTGCCGCCCATGTCGAAGGTGATCATGGACGGTTCGCTCAGCCGGCGAGCGAGCGCGGCGCCCCCCACGACACCGGCGGCGGGGCCGCTTTCGATGATGTGGGCGGGTTGTTCGGCAACAAATTCGGCGGAGGCGAGGCCGCCATTGGACTGCATCAGTTGCAGCGGCGCCGCGATCCCCAGCGCCCGCAGACGTGCGTCCAGGGACGTGACATAGGCCCGGACAACCGGCTGGACATAGGCATTGATGACTGTCGTGCTGGTGCGTGGATACTCCTTGATCTCCGGCAGGATTTCGCTGCTCAGGGAAATCGCGATATCCGGCAGGGCGGCCCGGACCGCCGCGGCGACGGATTTTTCATGGTCGGCGTTTGCATAGCTGTGCAGCAGGCAGATCGCGACCGATTGAATGTCCTCGGCCCGCAACATGGCGATCGCGGCCTCGATGCTCGCGGGATCCAGGGGGATGGCGATGCTGCCGTCGGGGCGTAGCTTCTCCGTCACCTCCAGCCGCCAGCGGCGTTGGACCAGCGCTATGGGTTTGGTCCAATGCTGGTCATACAGGACCGGCATGCGCAGGTCGCGGATTTCCAGGATGTCGCGAAAGCCGCGCGTGGTGATCAGGGCGGTGCGCGCGCCCTTGCCTTCCAGCACCGTGTTCGATCCGACCGTCGTGGCGTGCAGGACGTCGGCGACGGGGCCGGGCTCGCGGGCAAGCAGCGTGCGTAACCCGTCGATGATGCCTTCGCCGTAGTCGTGCGGGGTGGAGGCGGTCTTGTGCGTGGCGACGCGCCCATCGGCGGTCACGGCGACAAGGTCGGTGAAGGTGCCGCCAATATCGATGCCAATACGGAGTGTCATTCCGCGGCCTCCGCCGGCTGCCACGCGACATTGGGCAGGCGTGGCCGAACCTTGGTCAGATGGGCGCGTCGGGCCTGGGTAGCGGCTTCGTCGATGACCGGTGGATCGCCGGTGGCGACGACGCCGTAGTCGCGCCTCGCGGCCTCGATACTGACCAGGCCATCGCGCAGGTCACGTGCGACGGACGCAAGATCGCGGGTCAGGGCATCGCCCCAGCCGCCGGCGCCCGGCAGTTCGTGGCGGAACACCTGGCCCTTGCGCAGGGTCATGGTCAGTTTGGCGTGCAGCTTTTCCTCGGTGGGCAGACCGGGATCGAGCATGTTCACGCCGAACGCGCCGGGCCCGCCGCCTTGCAGGCCGTAGGGACGATGTGTCTGACGATCGGCGCGCACCTGCAGAATGCCCTCGTCGGCCAGCATGCGCCATGTCTTGCGTTGCGACATGCCGCCGCGGAACAAGCCTGGGCCGCCGGTATCCGGCACGAATTCGTAGTCAAGCACCTCCAGCGGATTCTCCGCCTCGATCACTTCCACGGAGAAACTGGCCATGTTGGCGAACATGACGGTGTTGCCGTCCAGCCCGTCCGCCCAGGGTCGCCCGCCCCAGGCACCCGAGATGAAGTCCACATAGATGAACGGATTGAGGTCCTTGTCGTAGCCGCCGATCGTCAGGCCGGTATTGCCGCCGTCGGACGCCGCGAATACCCGATCCGGATAGAGTTGCGCCAGCGCGCCGAACGCGCAGTCGACGCCACGAAATCCGGTCAGACCGCGGGCGGCGCAGGCGGCGGGGAGCTTGCCGTTGGTGATGGTGCCGGGCGGTGCGATCACCTTGATCGGGCGAAACACGCCGTCATTGTTGGGCATGTTGATCGACAGCACCGACTTCACCGCGGTGAAGCTCATGGCGGCGGTGTAGCTCCAGGTATTGTTGATCGCGCCTTTGACCTGCGGCGCGCTACCGGTCCAATCAACCTCCATGGTATCGCCGCGTTTGCGGATGGTACAGACCAGCGGGATCGGGACGCCGACGTCGATCTGATCGTCGTCGATCCAATCGGTGAAGGTTGCTTCGCCGTCGGGCAGTTCCAGCAGACAGTGCCGGGTCAGCCGTTCCGAGTAGTCCATCATGGCGACCATGAGGGTACGCACCCCGTCGGCGCCATGTCGCGCGACCAGATCGGACATGCCACGTGCGGCAATTTCGCAGGCCGCGAGTTGGGATCTTATATCACCGAAGACCCGGTTGGGGACGCGCACATTGCGCTCGATCATGCGGAACAGTGTCGTGTTGGGCTGACCACGGTCATACAATTTCAGCGGCGGGATGCGCAGACCCTCGGCGTAGATTTCCGTGCTGTCGGACGCGTTGGACCCGGGCACACGACCGCCCACATCGGTGTGGTGACAAATCGTAGCGGCATAGGCGATGGGTTTGCGGGCCGGGGATGTCGCATCCCCCCCCGATTCACGGCTGGTGTTGGTGTCCGCGGAATCCGCGAACAACGGCTTGAATATGAAAATGTCCGGCAGATGCATGCCGCCGTCATAGGGGTCATTATTGATGAATATATCGCCCTCGGCCACGTCGTCGCCGAAATGACGCAGCACGGCCTGCAACGCGACTGGGATTGAACAGAGGTGCCCTGGCAGGCTGAGGCCCTGGGCCACCAGCCGTCCGTCCGCGTCACAGAGCGCTGCGCTGTAGTCCATGATGTTTTTCAACACACCAGAATAGGCGGTGCGATAGATCGTCAACACCATTTCGTCGCCGATCGCGGAGATCGCGTTGCGAAACAACTCTTCGGTGATCGGGTCGGTGGAGGCAGAAACCGTCATCTTCGCGCCTTGGTAACCGGGAGCTGACATCGGATCACCGAAGCCGACCGGTGGCAATAGGTGTGATTCGTGGGCCGGGAGCGGC
>CAMBXJ010000324.1 GCA_945871455.1 Asaia bogorensis | reverse complement strand
GCTCATCGGCGAATGGAGGGGCTGGGGTTGCTCGACGACGGCGGGGCGGCAGAGCGAGTGGCCGAGGTCCTGTTCATCGACGTCGAGACGGTCCGCGAAAGTCGTCGGCTGCAGCGGGGGTTGAGCGGTTGAAGGCGGCGACCGCGCCTCACCCTAGCGCTGTCAGCGCCGCCGCCGGGTCACCATCGGATCGGCGCTTCGATTGCGACATCGCATAGACACCTCGGACTCGGCCGCCGACCGGGTCTATCAGTGCCGGAAATGCCGCATCCCGGTGAACACCATCGCGACGCCGGCCGCATCCGCCGCGGCGATCACCTCGGCATCCCGCATCGACCCGCCCGGCTGGATCACCGCGGTGGCACCGGCCGCGACGGCCGCCTGCAACCCATCGGCAAACGGGAAAAACGCGTCGGAGGCCACGACGCTGCCCTCGGTCAGGCGGCCTGTCAGACCCGCGGCGCGGGCGGCTTCCTCGCTTTTCCAGGCGGCGATGCGCGCGGAATCGACGCGGCTCATTTGCCCGGCGCCGACGCCGACCGTGGCGCCGGCGCGGGCGTAGACGATGGCGTTCGATTTTACATGCTTGCAGACCCGGAAAGCGAAGATCAGATCCGCCAGTTCCGCCGCGGTGGGCGCGCGCCGCGTCACCACGCGCAGGTCCGCCGCCCCGATCCGGCCGGCATCACGGGTCTGCGCCAGGAACCCACCGGCCAGGCTCCGGACCGTCAGGCCCGGGGCGGCCGGGTCCGGCAGACCGCCGGTCAGCAGCAGACGGAGGTTCTTCTTGCGGGACAGCACCTCCATCGCCGCCGGGTCGGCATCGGGTGCGACGATCACCTCGGTGAAGATCGCGGCAATCCGTTCCGCCGCGGCCGCATCCAGCACGCGGTTGACCGCCACGATCCCCCCGAACGCCGATTGCGGATCGCAGCGGAGCGCCGCGTCCCAGGCATCAGCCAGATTGCCGGCCGAGGCAACGCCGCAGGGATTGGCGTGCTTGACGATGACCACGGTCGGTTCGTCGAACTCGGCCACGCATTCGAAGGCGGCGTCGGTGTCGTTCAGGTTGTTGTAGGATAGTTCCTTGCCCTGGACCTGCCTTGCCGTGGCGACACCGGGGCGCGTGCCGTTGGCATAGAAGCCGGCGGATTGGTGAGGGTTTTCGCCGTAGCGCAGGATCTGGCGGCGGGTGCCGGCGATGGTCAGGCGCTCGGGCAGGGTATCGCCCCGCGCTTCGGCAAACCAGGTGGCGATGGCGGCGTCATAGGCGGCGGTGCGCGCGTAGGCCTCACCGGCCAGGCGCCGTCGCAGATCGAGGGATGTGCCGCCGGCGGCCGAAAACGCCTCCAGAAACGCTTCATACTGGGCTGGGTCGGTCAGCACGGCGACGAAATCGTGGTTCTTGGCAGCGGCGCGGATCAGCGCCGGACCGCCGATATCGATGTTCTCGACGCAATCGTCGGCCGCGGCGCCTTTGGCGACCGTGGCCTCGAACGGATAGAGATTAACCACCACCAGGTCGATCGGCGCGATGGCATGGGCTTCCATCTGGGCGCGATGGTCCGCCAGATCGCGCCGGCCGAGGATGCCGCCATGGATTTGCGGCACCAGGGTCTTGACCCGTCCGTCCAGGATTTCCGGAAACCCGGTGTGGTCGGACACCTCCTTCACCGCCACGCCGGCTTCTCGCAAGGCGCGCGCGGACCCGCCGGTGGACAGGATTTCGATATCCCGCTCGACCAATGCCCGCGCCAGGGGGATCAGGCCGGACTTGTCGGATACCGAGATCAAGGCGCGCCGGATCGGGATGGAGTCAGACATTGGGGCATCCACACGGGGTTTGTGCGGCGCGGGATAGACCTCCGATCCCGTCAGGTCCAGCGTCCGGCGTCGATTAAGGTCCGGTCTGGGTGCTTATATCAGCCGAAATAACCATCGACCCGCCGGCGTCCCCTCACGGTCATTGTCGGGCTTGACCCGGTAACCCGCCCCCCGACGCCGCGGCCCGGCAATGTCGACGGGGAGCAGTTCAACGGTCTGTGGCTAGGTCGGTTGGCAATATACCGGTTCGACCGCGGCCCTGCCCCGGATGCGGGCCGCAGACCTATAGCCTCAACAGATCCATTGTACGAGCCAGAACGCGGGTTTCCTCGAAATGCTCCAGGGCGCGTGCGCGGCCCGCCTCCCCCATGGTTGTCCGCAGGCCGGCATCGGTGGCCAACCGGGTCAACGCGTCGGTCAACGGCTCAATCTGCCGCGCCGGGACCAGCAAGCCGGTGACCTGGTCCACCACCTGTTCCCGCGGGCCGCTGATGTCGCTGGCCACGACCGGCAGCCCGGTCAGCATCGCCTCGATGACCGACATGGGAAGCCCTTCGAAATAGCTGGGCAGGGTGAAGATATCCGCCGCGGCCAGAATCGCCGCGACATCGGACCGATAGCCCAGACGACGCAGACGTGGCCCCAGGCCGGCCATATCGAGCAATTCGACCATGTCGTCGCCACGGTCGGATTCCAGCCGGTCCCCCACCACCCAGAGTTCCGCGTCCGGCACCTTGCGCATGGCGGCCGCAAGTTCCGGGTAGCCCTTGGCGCGCACCAGCCGAGACACCGTGACGATCACCACCTGGTCGTCGGCAACGCCGAACTCTGCCCTGATCCGCGCCCGGGCCGCCGGGTCGGGGTGAAAGACAGCGGAACTGCGACCATTGCCGATGGGAATGGCGTTGCGGAAAATCCACAGACGATGCGCATCGCGGGCCTCGGCCTGGGACACGGTCATGTAGACGTCGGTCACCAGCGCCCCGATCCATTCCATCAGCAGCCCGCCAAGGCGCCGGGGCCAGACCCCCTCCTGGTTGAACAGGAAGCCATGGCAGGTATAGGCGACGTGCGGCACCCCTGCGGCGCGGGCGGCCAGACGCGCGACGAAGCCGCTGATCGGCATATGCGCGTGGACCAGATCCGGTTTTTCCTCACGCAACACGGCGACCAGGAAGCGGAAGGCGCGCCAATGCGCCCAGGGGGACAGCCGGCGCTCGAACGGGATGGCGATGACGCGGAACCCTTCGTCCCGCACTTCGTCAAGCAGACTCCCCTCCGCGCAACCGCCGATCACTTCATGGCCACGGTCGCGGATCGCCCGCATCAGCGGCAGCAGAAACTGCCGCAGGGAGAAATCGACATTGGTGATTTCAACGACCTTCACCGGCCTGGTCTTGCGCGATGATGCGTCAGACCGGGCCACCAAAGGCGACGCGCAACAGCAGCCGCGCCTGTTAGCGCGTGGCCTGAGCAAACCGTCATGGTGGGCGAAGGCCCACCATCCACGCCTTTGCCCAGATCAACACCGCAAGTCGTGGATGGCGGGTCTGCACCCGCCATGACGTGGAGGGACCCGTGCCAGCGATCAAATGAATCCGCAATCATCGCGCGTCGGCCCGTCATGGTGGGCGAAGGCCCACCATCCACGCCTTTGCCCAGATCAACCCGGCAAGGCGTGGATGGCGGGTCCGCACCCGCCATGACCTGGACAGACCCGTACTCACCACCCAATGCAGCGGTTCTTGTCGCGCGTCGGCTACCCAACCTTGCTGATCGCCCATTTGACCTGTTGCGGCCCGTCCTGGTGGCCGGTCAGCACCACCTGTTCGGCGCGCCTCGGGTCGGGTCCGCCGAGATAGATGCTCTCGTCCAGCGACAGTTTCGCGCCATCCGCCCGCAGCCGCCAACCGCCGCCCGATCGCAGCCGGAGCAGCACCGACTCGCCGTCCTGCTGCATGCTGGTCTGCACGTCGGGATGCAGATGGAACCGCACGGTGAACGGCAGCGGTTCGGCTGCCTCGATCACCTCTTCGCCACGAATGTCGTCGCCGCTTTCGGCCAGATACAGCCGCCGGCGATGCACCGCGCCGAAGGGTTTGCGCCAGCCGTCATGTTCGACTTCGAGCCAATGCGCGCCGTTGGCTTCCTGACGCTGGGCCTTCACCTCCTCCGGCCGGCGGCCCAGCCCGTCGGGGCGGAGTTCGCTGCTGCTGAGATCGGCGATGACCAGGGTGGAATGGGCCGCCGTCGCCCGTGCCGCATCGCGCCACTCCAGCGGGCCGGCGGAAAAGGCGCCGCAATTGACGATCAGCCGCTCCCGCCCGATCGACAGTTCCATCGACAGGGTCCCGGCATGGGCATAGCGATCGACCCCGGGCGGCGGCGGGGCGCCACAATCGACGATCAGCACGCTGCGCCCGGCCTGCAACCGCTGGAATCCGCCATCCGCCAAGGCCGAGGGGCCGCGTCCGCCGCGTCCGGCCTGGGTCAGCACCAGATCGATCAGGATGCTGCTCTCTTCCTTGCTGCCGTTGAACAGCGCCAATCCGCCATCACCGTGGCGCATCACGCGCAAGGCGGGCGCCATACGCTCAATGGCCGCGGACAGGGCCGGCGGCGGCTGGGTCTGCGACGCCTGCAACAAGGCCCGGATTTCGGTCAGGTCCTGCAAGGCCGCGAGTTGCGCCGCCGGGCTGCGTTCGGCATGGCAGCCGTCCGGCAGGATCTGGCGCGCGATCTCCTGCGGCAGGAAGCGCAGCGCGCGGGTCAGCAGACCGGCATGCTCCGGCAAGGCGACGGCGGCGGCGATCAGGCCTTTCAGCGCGGTCAAGGCGCGGGCGTCGAGTTCCTCGGCCGGCAGGGCGGCGGACAGGCCGCGCGCATCGGCGACCAGGCGGCCCATCAGCTTCTGGCGGAACGGATCGTCCGCGGTGGCGGCAAAGAAGTCGTAGTGCCCGAGCCAGGCGGTGATGCGGGCGCCCATCACGTCCGGGCGGCGGGTGACGGGGTCGGACGGCGGATTGTTGATCCAGTCCGCGACCAGCGCGCGCGACAGCAGGCGGGCGGCGTCGGTGCCCAGCGCGCGAAGGTCGCGGAGCCAGCCGAAACCGTGGGCGCTGGCGCGCAGCACGACGGATCCCGCCCCCCATTCGCCCGGTTTCAGGGCGCAGACGGCCCCGCCGGATTCCAGTTCTCCCCGCAGCAGGCGCGCCCCGCGCACGGGATCGCCTGGCCAGGGATCACGCACCGGCAGCGCCGGCGCATCCGGCACCCGGCCCATGCGCAGACTGGGCAGGCGCGCGACCATGCGCCGGGCGTCCCGCAGCCACCGGCGGGGATCGGTGCCGCTCACGCTGATGCCCCCCCCTTGGATAGATCGGATGGGGACAGACCGCGGGACAGATCCGATGGGGACGGGTTCGGTGGGGACGGGTCCGATGTGGGCATGTCCGGGCGAAGGGCGGCAATGGCGGCGGCATAATCGGAGGCTCCGAACACGGCGGTGCCGGCGATCAGCGTATCCGCCCCGGCCGCCAGTACGCCGGGCGCCGTGGCGGGGGTGATCCCACCATCGACGGCGAGGGCGATC
>CAMBXJ010000323.1 GCA_945871455.1 Asaia bogorensis | reverse complement strand
GGGCGCGCGGGTCCGCTCCAGCGGGACGACAAGCTCCTGACCGAAGCCGGCATTGCACAGCAGTTCGACGCGGATTTCCGTCGGTGGGTCATCGAGATGCGGCAGCCGCTCGTTGACAGCGAAGCCCGCGGTGCGGCTGTTCGGGTAGAAGGGGTAAACGTCCCCGACGTCGCCTCGATCCAGCCCATGCCGCGCCAGGGCGACACGGACCTCCCCGGCGAATACCTGCAGAACGACGACACCGGTCGCGGACAGCGCCCACCCCTCGACATGCAACATGCCGTCGTCGCTGATCTGAGCACGCTCAACATATAGAATGGCGGAAGCCGCGACGACGCTGTCATTCGGTGGTTCGCCGGTCGGGCCTTCCACGATCCGGATCGATATGTGTTCGGCACCGATTTCGGCGACAACCTCAAAATCCTGATCCTGAACCTGATCGTCGAAGGTCCGGACTTCCAGATTGAAGCGGCACGGCTCGGACGTCTGATCCAAGGGGCGGCCGAGGGTGAATTGGAAGCGGTGCCAGATACTACCGCCCAAGTCCGGGTCAGGATCGTCGGCGCGTTGCCGCCGCATGCCGAATTTGGCCGTGCTGATCATGCGCCCGCCGCTGGACAGCACGATGCTTTCGATATCGACGGGACAGATGACGCTGCCCCGGATCGTCAGATCGAACCGCCCGAGCAGCGGACCGCCTTGCACATAGGGGTCGATTTCGATGCGGATCCCTGGCGTGGCCCCATTCTCGACGGACCGAGCACCGGCGCTGTCCGGATCCGTGTCCGCCGCCGCATCCGGTCCGGGTTCGTCCACGGTGCCAGCGGGGGGGGTGCCAGCGGGGGGGGGGCCAGCGCGGGGGGGGCCAGCGGGTTGGGCGCCGACGGCCGGGGTGCCATCGATTGGGGCGGCGGTGGCGGGATCGTGGTCTTCGTCCGGCCGCACCACGGAAACGGTTTCGGGATCGTCGAGCGGCAACGGGTCTGCCGCAAGGATCGGTTCGCCTTCGGACTGCATTTCCGATGCTCCGACTTCAGAGCCGGCGGCGGCGAGCCCATGTATGGACACCGCATCGGGTGTGCCGGCGGCTTCGGCATCGTCCGTTACCGGATCCGCGGCTTCCGGTTCCAGCCCAGGCGCCGACAAGAACTCGGTCCTGGCCGCGGACCGGCCTGAAGCGGAGCGGCGCGCGGGCGACGTGGATCGCTTCCGGGTCATGGGGTGACAGGTCTCCACGTGACCGTCGACGCCTTGATTATTTCCATCCTGCTCCGCCTCGCCCCTGGCACCCCGGCGCCATTCCGCTTCATCATCCGTGCACGTCGTTGCACGGTTGCCAACCGACCGGCCCGGTCTACCCGCAAAAGCCCCGGGCCACTCACCTACTCAAAGGACCCAACGCATCAGCGCGTCGATGGCCATGCATTCGCGCCCATCACATGCCAAACGGCAGCCGTCCCTCGCGATAGCCATCTTCGTCGAAATGCTGCTGCGCGGATGGCACGACGCCCTTTCTCACGCTCTCGGCAACGTCCGGATAGCGCTGAAAATACCACTTCTCATCCACCTTGATCTCAAAGGGTTTCCGCCCTTCGATATATCCGTCGGCGACGAAATGCTCTTTGGCGGATGCGATCTTGCCGTCGCGGATCGCGCCGCCGATATCCTCATAGCTCGTGACATACCAGGTCTCATCCACGTCGATGCCAGCTATCATCGTCCGGATAACGTTAAGAAAGCCCTCATAGGACGCACTGACGCGCAATTCTCCCTTTACGGTCGAAAGTTCGAAGGAGCGCCGGATGAGGTCAAAGGGTGGCAGGTATTTCACGGAGCCTCGCCAAAAAAGTCGCTGTTGGACAATGGCCGCCCAATGCGACCCGGGCACACCATACCGATATCGCATCGGGGTTGGAACAGCGACGAAAATTTTTTGGACGTGCGACCGACTGCATGTGCTGCTATCCCATAATCACACAGGACACCCCGCGCTCGGGCGTTTCCGGTGACTTTAGTTGGCAACAAAAGCTGCCTTGTACGCCCCTCCCGCTCGCATGGAACAGACAGCATGACAGTCGATGATACCGCCGGTCCGGACCGCCCCGCGACAGACAGCGAACTGGCTGACATCGTCCGCCATTTTCATGGCGCGCGGGTGATGGTGGTCGGCGATATCATCCTGGACCGCTACGTCCTGGGGGGCGTCAGCCGCCTGTCGCCCGAAGCGCCGATCCCCGTGCTGCGGCCGAACGACCGGCGCTCCACGTTGGGCGGTGCGGCCAATGTGGCGTTGAACATCGCCACCCTGGGTGGGCACGCGACCCTGGTTGGCGTGGTGGGCGATGATGAGGCGGGGCATGCCGTACACCGGCTGGTGACCGAAACCCCTGGCATTGAGGCCGCGCTGGTCATCGTGCCCGGCCGTCCCACCACCGCCAAAACCCGCTTCATGACCGGATCGCATCAGCTTCTTCGGCTGGATGAAGAAACCACCGCCCCGCTGAATACGGCGGCCGCCGACGACGTGCTGGCCCGGATCGAGCGTGCCCTGGCCAGCGTCGATGTCGTCGTCCTGTCCGATTATGCGAAGGGCGTACTTGGCGGCGATGTGCTGCGACGCGCGATCGATGCCTGCGTGGCGGCCGGGCGCCTGCTGATCGCCGATCCGAAGCGACCGGACTTCGCCGCCTATCGCGGCGCCACGGTCCTGACCCCCAACGAACACGAGGTCCGCCTCGCAACCCGGATCGAGGCCGATCAGGATGCCGAAGCCGATCGCGCAGGCCGAGCCGCGCTCGACGAAACCCAGGGCCAGGCCGTCCTCGTCACCCGCTCGGCCAAGGGGCTGACCCTGGTCCGGCGCGGCCAGGACGCAATGCATTTGCCAACCCGCGCACGGGAAGTGGCCGACGTGTCGGGCGCGGGGGACACGTTGGTGGCCGCGTTGAGCGTGGCGCTGGCGGCCGGCGCATCGCTGCCGACCGCGGCGATGCTGGCCAATGTTACGGCCGGAATATCGGTCGGCAAGCAGGGCACTGCCACGGTCGCACGCCAGGAACTGCTGGATGCGCTGCATTTGCGGGACCTGGTTGCGTCCGACAGCAAGGTGGCGAGCATCGCGGAGGCCGTGTCGCAAATCGCCGAATGGAAAGCGAAAGGGTTGCGGGTCGGGTTCGCCAATGGCTGCTTCGACCTGATCCATCCCGGCCATGTCCGCCTGCTGAGCGAGGCACGGGCCGCATGCGACCGGCTGATCGTCGCTTTGAATACGGATGCCTCGGTGAAACGCCTGAAAGGGCCAAGCCGCCCGGTGCAGAACGAGACGGCACGCGCGACGGTCATGGCATCCCTGTCGCCCGTCGATCTGGTGGTGCTGTTCGATGAAGACACGCCGTTGGAGATGATCCAGGCGCTGCGTCCGGATATCCTTGTGAAAGGCTCCGACTATACCATCGACAAGGTGGTTGGCGCCGATCTGGTGCAAGGCTGGGGTGGTGAGGTCGTGCTGGTGACCTTGCAGGAAGGGCACAGCACAACGGGGACGATCCGACGGATGACCGCCCCGGTCGAGTAGGGCGGCGCCGTACCTACTTGCGATACCAGCTATCGGCCACGAGGGCGCCGGCGACCCCGGTGCCCACCGCCCAGATCCGTGACGCGGTGGACGCCGACGCGCTGGCGATGGCGCCTCCGGCCTGGGCCAAACCCGCCCCGGCGTAATAAGGGGGGGCGCCCAAAGCCCCCATCGTCAGCACATTGCCCGCCGCGACCCCGGCAAGCGCGCCACCGGCCAGGGTGAGCGCATAGCCCATATCGACCGCCTGCCCTGACATTTTGCCATACAGCCATGTGGCGCCAATAGCGCCCGCCCCAGCGCTGCCGGCCGCAAGCAGACGGCTGCCGAGCATTGTGGCGGTCGGGATGGGATCGATGATGGCGCCGGCCCAGGGGACGATGCCGATGGGGGCGGTCAGCACATTGAACGCGGTAACGCCAAGGACCGCACCGGTTCCCGCGGTGACAAGACGTTCGGTGGTCGAGGTGCTTGGGCGGAGATAGTCCGCGACCCACGCACCAGCCACGGCGGTGCTGACGGCGTAGACCCGGTTGATCGCGACCGCGGCTTCGGCCGGCAATACGGCCGCGCCGGTGACCACGGCGCCACCCGGAAGGGAGACCAGCCCCAGGGTCGCTGCGTTAAACGCGACGACTCCCGCGATGGCACCGAGACCGATGACGATCGCGGTGCGGTCGTACGCCGCCTGGGCCGGAGGCGGCGCCGCCGGGAGCGGTTGGGCGACGGCCTGGGTACGGGCGGTCAGCCCGAGCAGGAGCAATCCGGCAATCCAAAGACGCAATTCACCCTCACATACAACCAGTGGCCGCGTACGCTGTTGGGAACTCCGTCTATACGAACCGAACGGAATCAGACACTGGATTTTCGCATCACACCGCGTTGAAACGGAAACCGTCACCCCATTGCGTCATCCGGCCCTTCGACGTGCCGGGAAAATGCCCGGTGCACAGCAGGGTTCCGCTGTCGCAAATATGGCCGAACAGCTTCCGGCGCGACTGGCCGGCCTGCTTTGCGTCGTAATCCGCGCGCATCCCAAGATCCGGATAACGCGCCTGAAGCGGGGAGTGGATCATGTCGCCGCCGATCACCGCGTCCGCGCCGGGCTTGCCAATTTGCACGGCATAATGGTCGATCGTGTGCCCGGGAGTCGGGATCAGTTTGACGACGTCGCTGAGCTCATGTTGGCTGGTCACGACTTCCTGGCGTCCGGCCTGGATGATCGGCAGCACGGAATCGGTGATCCAGGGCTGCTTGCCCGGGGTATCGCGTTCCTTGTCCGTCCAGAACGCGAGTTCACGGTCGGCGAAGACGTATTTCGCCTTGGGGAATGTCGGGACCCACACGCCGTTTTCCAGCTTCGTGTTCCAGCCGACATGGTCGACATGCAGATGTGTGCACATGACGAAATCGATGTCGTTCACGGTCAGGCCGGTGGCGGCGAGGTTGCGGTGGTAGGTGTCGGACTGCATCTGGTTCCAGAACGGGTAGTTCTGGCGGTCCTTGTGATTGCCGACGCAACTGTCGATCAGAATGTTGTGATGACGGGTGCGGACGATATAGGACTGGATGCAGAGCACGATCTGGTCGGTGGCGGGATCGAGATAGGCAGGCTGCATCCAGCTCCGGTTCTCGTCGAGGGTTTCCTGGGTCAGGGTGGGGAAGAATTCCCGCGGCTTGAACAGGGGTGCCTCGGATTCGATGACGCGATGGACCGTCATGTCGCCAACGGTGAAGGTGAGACTCATGACGGGATGCTCCTGCGCGGGATGGGCTGATCGGGTTTGAGCATGGGTTGGCGGGCTTGGGAAGGATCGGTTGCCTGGGGGATTATGGCGGCGGTGGCCAGCG
>CAMBXJ010000322.1 GCA_945871455.1 Asaia bogorensis | reverse complement strand
AGCCGATGGGCCCGTGGATCGAAACCGACGTCGATCTGGACGCCCTGGTCACGAAGATCCGCCTGAACGGCAAGGAACTGATCCAGTTCCCGACCAATCATATGGTGTTCGGGGTGGTGGACTACCTGGTGTCGATGACGAGCGTGCTGACCTTGTATCCCGGCGACGTGGTGTGGATGGGGACGGAGGGCGCGACCGAGAACATGAAGCACGGCGACACGGTCGAGGTGGAGATCACCGGGATCGGGACGTTGAGCAATCCGGTGGTGCGGGAGGGGATGTAGGGCGGCGTCGGGAGGCAGTTCGAGCGCCTCCCCTGTGTCTTACGGCGTGCCGGCCCGGATCTGGTCCGGGCTTACGGCGGTCGCAGGCCGGCAAGAGCCGCCGGCCGAGGAATTCCCGACCCCTACCGCCGTCCGCGATTGATCATGTCCGTGATGTGCTCCGATGTCGTCACACCATCATAGGACATGCCAAAGGGCTTCTTCGCCGTGGTGACTGGTTTTGCCGGCGCGGCCGCCGCGGTCGAAGCCGCCGGCTTCCGGACCCGGGTCGGGGGCTTGTTGGCAACGGCAATCGGCACGTCACCACCCTGACGCAGCGCGGAGGAACTCGCCCGATCCTTGGCCCAGGACGCGGCGTCCTTGCGGAGCTGTTCCTGCATATCGACCATCGCCTTGTTTTCGGTCTCGTCGAGGTTTGGGTTTGATTCGGTGTTGGACATGGACGATGTTCCCGACTGAACGAGGCGTGGTGGGGCAAGGCCACTCGGATCAGTCGAACGGAGCCCATTGATCACTTTAATTTACGCCGATTCGTCTAAATTACAAGCCCATGACTGTTCGGCGCGCCAGGTCTGGCGGCCGGCATTCACGGCCAGAGGCACATCGCGGCACCGGTCCCCCGCGTCCAAGGCCGACCCGGCATCGCGCGGTTCGATTGCCCGATCACGCCAAACGGGAAAGCCTCGGCGGGCGCCCCCTGGTCGAACGAGGATCGCTCAATCGATCGTTCAGTCGCCGGCGGGCAACCAGCGTTGCGCCCGATACGCCGCGAACCACTTCCGGAACATGGCCTCGGTGTCCATCACCTCATGGAACCCCGCCCGCATGATCTTGATCGTGGAGACGATCGAAGGTGGCCCGACCTCCGTCTGTCCATGCCGCATTTGGTAGTCCGCATATTCCAGCGACAACCCCACGAATTCGGCCAACCCAGGAGACACCAGCCCATGGCGCGTGCGGATGGCATCCCACGCGGCCCCCCCCTCCGCCAGCAGCGCGTGCAGCGCAAAGGGCGCCGGATCGGCCGGTTGCATGCCCAACGCCTCGGCAATCGCCGGCCAGACATGCTCCCACACGAAGACATCGCCGTTGGTGACGTTGAATGCCTCGTTGCGTGCGTTCAGCGTCTCGCCGGACCAGGCAATGGCCCGCGCCAACAGATCGGCATCCACGGCCTGCTGGACCCTGGGCGCGCCTCCAGGATAGGGCAGGCCCCTCCCCTTTTCGCGCATCATCGCCGCGTAAACACCCAGCGCCGGGATCAGGTTCATGGCCCCGCCGATCGCGTGGCCGACGATCAGCACCGGGCGCAGGATGGTCCAATGCCAATCCGAACCAAGTTGGCGGGCGCGCAAGTAATCCTCCTGCGCCCAGTAGAAATTGGGTTGCTCCCGCATTTCCGACCGGTCTTCCCGCGCCGGCACCTTCATCGGACGCACATGCACGCCATAGGCCTTGGTGCCCTGCAACAGCGTCACATGCCGCAGGCCCGGAGACGCCGCGCAAAGCGGTTCCAGCAGATTGCGAAGCATGCGGTCGTTGGTGTCGATCTGCGCCTGGTTGCGCCAGCCATCGACCAGACCAGGAAGCTCAAACAACGCCGCGTAGACCAGATGGGTAACGTCGGTCAGCGTCCCAACTGCCTGCTGGCAGGCGGCCGCGTCCGTCAGGTCCAGCGGCACGAATTCGGCGCCGAACAGATCCACGGGACGGCGGCGAGAAACGGCGATGACGCGCGTTTCGGGTTCGGCGGTGAAGTGCTTCAGCGCCGCATAACCAACCAAACCGGTCGCCCCGGCCACCAGAACGGTCTTTCGTGCCATCTCTATCCCATCCGCTTCAACCCGGACGAACACATAGAGCGTGATCGCCCCGGACGAAACCGCGCAATGGCCGACCGAGCCCGACGTTCAACCGACCGACCGCCAGGCCAGCCAATCGACCGGTTGGGATTCCCGCAGGGTCAGCACCCCTTCGCCCACCAGATTAGCCACAAAAACCACCAAATTCGCGCAATCCGCCCGCGCGCTCGGCACGATCATTCCGTCAAATTCCAGGAAATGGGCCGCCGCGGCGATCGCGCGCGTGGCGCCGTAATCGAACCCCGACCAACGCGCGGGATCGACGCCCAACGGCACCAGGGACGCCACATCGGCAAAGCGCAGGCTCCGCTCCGTCCCCGCCTCGATCCAATGCGCCTCATGCGCCATCCGGCTCGGCCATACCGGTTCCAGAGACAGGCGAAACCCGATCTCCGCCAGGGCACCTGCACGCTCCAGGCTGGTATAGAGCACCTCGATATCGCCACCCGGAGACCACCGGCCCGGCGCGGTGGAAGCCTGCAAGGCGTCCCGCCCGGCGCGTGTCACACGCCAAACACTGCCCCGGAACGCAACGGGCGACAAAGCCTCCAGCGCATCCAGCATGCCGCCGTCATGCGGGGTGGCGTCATGCGGGGTGGCATCATGCGCGTGATCCCGCATGGATCAGGTATAGGTGCCCTGATCCAGACTTTCGATCACCGCCAGCACGTCCTCGGCATGACCGGTCTGGATCAGGTCGATCGGCCGCTTGCCGTCAAGCAGCCGATGGCGCGCATAAAGCCACAGGCGGGTTTCTTCGGGCGTATAGAATTCCGCCAGACGATCGACGACATAGCGCAGGTCGGAGATCACCAACTGCATCTTCGGATGCGGCAACGCCTTCCCGGACGTCCAACGAGACACCGTCGCCGGAGAAACCGCGGCGATGTTCGCCACGTCCGCGCCCCGCAAGCCGCCATGCTGCTTCAATGTGTCGAGTACTGTCGCCATACCGAGTCCCATAGCGGCGACACCTTTCCCAATGGTTAATGGGAAAGGATATAATTGCATCTTTCACAAATCGCAATCCATGAAAGGGAAACGCAACGCCCCTTTATAGAGGCGCCAGCCCCCAATCCGCCAAACGCATCCGCGGCAATCCAAGATTTTCCCGCAACGTCGCGCCGGCGTATTCCTTGCGATACAGCCCGCGTCGCTGCAGTTCCGGCACGACGAATTTCACGAAATCCTCGAAGGTGCCCGGCGTATGCGTGCCGGCGATCACGAAACCGTCGCAGGCCCGTTCCACGAACCAATGCTCCAACTGATCCGCCACATCCTTACCGCTGCCGACGATCGCCTCTCGCGGGCGGCCGCGGCGCGTTACCTCCAGGAAGTCCCGCACCGTCGGGTTGCGCTTGGTCTGCTGCATCACCCGGTTGCGCATGGCCTGCATGCCGGACATCCCGTCCAGTTCCTCGGCGGTGAAGGCCTCATCCATGCCCTTCTTCTTGAAATCGAAGTTCAGCGCTTCTGACAACAGCGACAGCCCGTCGACCTCCTTGTACAGCGAGTCGATCAGCGCCATCTTGTCTTCCGCTTCGGACCGGGTTTCCGCCACGACCGGATAGGCGATGGTGTTCACCGTCACCTTGTCCGGATCGCGCCCGTGCCCGGCGATCGCGGCCTTGAATGCGGCGTATTGCTTCTTGCCGTCCTCCAGGTCCGGGTAGCCCACGAACACCGTCTCCGCCCAGCGCGCCGAGAATATCTTGCCGCGGGGGCTGGACCCGGCCTGGATCACTACTGGATGACCCTGCGGGGACCGAGGCACCGTGAACGTGCCATTCGACTTCAGGAATTTTCCGTTGAATTTCAACTGGCGAACTTTTTCCGGATGCGCGAACAGCCCGCTGACCTTGTCCACCACCAGCGCGTCGTCATCCCAGGAATCCCAGCACCGCAGCACGATCTCCATGAACTCATCGGCCCGGTCGTAGCGGGCGTCATGCTCCATGTGCTCGTCGCGGCCCATGTTATGGGCTTCCCCGTCGTTGACCGACGTCACGACGTTCCATGCGGCCCGCCCGCCGATCATGTGGTCCACGGTCTGGAAGCGGCGCGCGACATCGAACGGCTCATAATAGGTGGTCGATGCGGTGGACCCGATGCCCAGATACTTCGTGCCGAAGCCCATCGCCATCAGCGTTGCGACCGGGTCGATCTTAACCACGCGCACGCCGTTGGCCACGACCTCCGCCGGATTGCCGCCATAGATGTCGGGCATCGCCAGGCGGTCGTCGAAGAAGCCCATCTGGAACTTCCCCTCCTCCAGCACCTGACCGATCTTCTGGTAGTAGGCGGCGGTGGTGAAATCGGATCGGGCGTCGGGATGCCGCCAGGCACTTGCCAGCGTGGTGCAGTTCTGAGCCTGCAAAAATCCCACCATAACCATCTGACGCATCGTCCGCTCCGTTGCTTATGGGCGGATGAGGTCCCGCCCGATCGTTTCGATCACCGCATCCCAGTCGCCCGCGCGATTCTGTCGGTGCAGCGTTACCGAAGGATACCACGGGGTATCCGACCTGCCTAACATCCACCGGTAGTCGGCGGCATACGGCAGCATCAGCCAGACCGGCTTTCCAAGCGTTCCGGCCAGATGCGCGACCGACGTATCGACCGTCACGATCAGATCGAGTTGCAGGATCAGCGCCGCCGTATCGGCATAATCGGTCAGCGCCGCACCCGGAAACCGCAATCCCGGCAGCCTGTCGCGCACGACCCGATCGGCCGGCCGCAGTTCGGTTTGCAGCAGGGTGAAAGCGTGATCGCGCAAGGACAGGATCGGAGCCAGTTGCTCCAGCGGAACGGAACGCGCGGCATCGTTGGGATGACGCGAATCGCCGGAACACACGATCCCGACCCGCCGGCGCTTGCCGACCGGCCCAAGCCAGTTGCGCCAACGCCCCATCAGTTCCTCGGGCACATTCAGATCGGCGACCGGCGGCGGGATGGTATCCAGGCTCGTGCCAAACAACAGCGGCAGGCTCATCAACGGGCATGCCAGATCGCAATCGGTGACCGGATCGTCCGGCCCGACCACATGGGCGACCCCGGCCATCCCGTCGAACAGGCGTTGCAGCGACCGGCGCGCCTCCAGCACGACATGGACGCCGCGGGCGGCCAGAACCGGGGCATAGCGGACGAATTGCAGCATGTCCCCGGCGCCCTGTTCCGCGAGCAGCAGGACCCGCTGTCCGTCCAGCACCATGCCATCCCGCCATTGCGGCAGTTCGGGGCGGCGATCGTAATTCCACCGCATCTGATCCACCTGGCGGCGACA
>CAMBXJ010000321.1 GCA_945871455.1 Asaia bogorensis | reverse complement strand
GTGTTTCGTAGAAAGTCGGCCGCGCGGGTGTAGTTCAATGGTGGAACGGCAGCTTCCCAAGCTCTTTTCAGAGCAATTTCGCTGCACTCCCACGAAGCCTCATGCCTCCTCATATCAAACATAAACCATCGTATTTTCTGATGGTTAGGCGTATAGTCAGTAATAGGGGTAAAACCCCGGGCACGCAGGTGCAGCAATCTCAGGCGCCGCCGACCCGAATCGGGGATTTCCGCCATCGTTGCGGGAGCATGATCCGGATCGATCCGGAAAATGCCGAAACTTGCCCAGGGTTTTGCCCCTCTTACTGAACTAGATGGGGTCCTGGTTGGAAGCCGATTGACATCGTACTCCGGACGCGCCATGGGCGCCCCGTTTGGTCAGCCTTCGAAATGCCGATAGCCATTGCTCTCATGGAGTTCCTCGCCCATGCGCCTGCTGCCCCTCGCAGCCGCCCTCGCGGTGCTCGCCGCCCCCGCCGCGGCCCAGGCGCCCACCACCCCGCCCGAGACCGCCTGCATCATGCCCGACGCACGCTCCCTCCTGCCGGAGGGCACGTTCGACCAGCTCGTCACCCGCGTCACCTCGCTCGGCCTCGGCTCGGCGCGCACGCTGTATGTCGGCACCTCCTGGCTGCCCATGGCCGGCCGCCTCTTCGCCGTCTCCTGCGCCGGCAAGGCGCTGGAGGAGGAGGAGATCGGCTACATCCGCCGCATGGAGGCCGGCCCCACGCTGCCCCGCTTCGGCCGCACCTTGCTCGTGGTCGCCACCACCGATCAGCAGCCCAACAGCCAGGAGGATACGATCAAGCTCGTCGCCTTCCGCCAGGGCAAGTTCCTCACCCTGCTGGAGCACAGCGCCCTCGCCCGCGTGACCGCGCCGGCGAAGGATGCGATGGAGGAAGCCTGGACCTGGTCCTTCTCGCAGGATGGTACTCGCATCGAATTCGGCGGCACCCGCACCATCCCCGCCCAGGGCAACCGCCCCGTCAGGCGCGAGGCTCTGCCGAAGGATGCCTATTGCTGGGGCACGCAGAGCGAGTTCGCCAAGTGCGACTGAGCTAAGCAGAGATTCGCGGACTGACCAACGGATCGCATCGTGCTCTGACCGCCTACCGGTGGACGAATTCGGCACGAGCCGCATAACCATCCGTTGGCCAAGCTTCCTGAGTCTGCTTAGGCGCGCCTCGCGCATGACCGCTGGCGCCAGCATCGCCCGAAGCCTGCCAATCCCCGGGTGCGCCGCCGTCACGATCGGCCGGCACGTGGCCTACCGCTGCGGCACATGGCCGGGGAAGCAGGCGCGGTATTCGTCGGCATTGTGAAAGGCATCCCGGTTGCGGTCCTCGAAATAGCTCTCCGCCCAGGCACCGTTCGCCAGCATGCAGTCATGGGGGCCGAGATCGAGGTGGAAATAGGCGATCTCGCCGCGCATCCCCGGCCCCTGATGGCCGGCATCGCCGATGATCCTCTCGATGAACAGGAACGGACGGTGCACCTGGCGCAGCAGCAACTCGGCGCCGTCGCGGTCCTGTATGTCGGCTGGGTGGACGACCACGCCCAAGAGCGCTCTTCGCAGTCTGGCTGTCGATGATCTGTGTTCCGGCGCTTCATCGTGACCCCCTATCGGCTTCCAAAAGTGACCCCGCCAAATCGAGATTTTCGTTCAACTGATCAATGCGATATGGGTGGTCAGAAGGGGTCACCATTCAACGCCGATAGCCTTTCGGAACAAACGGACGAAATGCTCATTGTTTCAATCAGATAACCCTGGCTTGGATGGGGTCCTGGTTGGAAGCCGATTCACACGCGGACTTCCGATGGCCGGGGGCACGAGTGGCAAAGCCGCCACCACCCAATAGCCGGGATTGCTCGAACAAACCGCCTGTGGCAAAAGGGCTTGGCAACAGGAGCCCTACTGTTGTTGGAGCAAAAAATGAGCAAAGCGTCGGCTCCAAGGTGATCTAAGTGCTTGATATGCGGGTGTAGTTCAATGGTAGAACGGCAGCTTCCCAAGCTGCACACGAGGGTTCGATTCCCTTCACCCGCTCCATACTTTCCGATGTTCGGGCGTTCCGGTTCGTAAGGCCCGCGGCCAAACCCGGCGGTCCAAGCCCGTGTCGGATCAGTCCATCGGGATGTGGTCCACGATATCGTCCACGAACCGGCGCAGCTTGTCGGCGGCGATGTCATCCTTCTGGAACCCGATCGACAGCGACAGCCCGCCCCGATATTCCAGCCCCAGCACCAACAGCACCGGCATCGGCAGGCATCCGCCGATCATCAGCACGCGGTCCGGGATCGTCGTATCCAGGCGGACCATATCCTCCCGCACCCGGCCGACATAGCTGAATGTCGGAGGAATGGCGTTGCGGAACTTGCCGCGGAACGCTTTCTCCGTCAGACGCCGCTTGGTCGCATAGGACAGACGCCGCAGCACCGACACGGCAATGGGGTTCATCGCGCCGCGCATGCCGGCCCGCAGACGTTCCACTTCCTGCTTCGTGTTTTCCAAGGTGACCGCGAAACCATGCTGTCGGGCGGGATGGAATGTCATGGACGCCAGAGTGGCCATGTTGCGCACCGGCGGACGTTCCGGGATCGGCGCGAACCGACGCAGATCGGTGGCGGTCTGAACGTGGAACGGACGGTTCGGATCGGCATCGGCGAAATCGACGAACGCGCGCGCCGTGGCCGACACCAGGATCGCGAAGACGCTGGTGGCGTGGTGGCTGGCCAGCCGCCGGACGGCATCCATATCCGCCGGTTCCACCCAGCGATCGACGAATCCGGGGGACGTCCGCGGCGCCGCCCGCCAGGTGTCCAGATCGTGCTGGTGTCGGATCCCGGTCGGATTCCGACCGGCACGACGCGCATCGCCGATATCCCGCTTCAAGGTCCGCAGCTTGTCCCGCCAGGTCAGGCCTTGCTGCCAGGCGAATCCGTCACGCGCCGCCATGTTGGGAACCGGCCGAAACGCCGGCCGGTCTCGCAACATCGAATAGAACGACGCCAGGTGATAGGTCGATTCCAGAGTGCCCTGACCGTCGCCAGCCGCATGGTTGATCGACACCGCGACCACATCGTGACCCGGCAACGAAAACAGCCGCACGACGATGTTCCGCTCGTTCGGTTGTTCCTCCGTGATCAGCGTGTTGGCGACTGCGGTGTCGAAGTCCGGCGCCGTTGCATGGTCGAACCAGGTGACCGCGTCCAGGTCGGGGTGACGACGCCAGACCGGCCCCTTGCGCGTCAATTCGAACCGGCAGCCCAGGACCGGTTCCGCATCGACCAGCAGCCGAACCGCGCGCGCCAGCCGATCCGCATCCAATCGTTCCGGATACGACAGGAACACATGGATGTAGCTGGGCAGGCCGAACTCTCTGGCGATCGTCAGCATTTCATCGGGATATTCGACCGGAACGATGTCCGGCCCATCATCGGTCGACGATGTCATCGTCTCACCACATCTCCTGCGAGCGCGGACTCCAGAGCGGTTTCACCCTGACTGGAAACGGAAAACCGCTCTGGCTGTTGGTTTGATCGCATGATCCACGCACCGTTACGTTCCGCTCAGCACGATCATGCTCTAGCATGCGACGGTCCCAGGCAGAACCCGTCTTCGCATTCGGTCAGACCGGCCCGTCCAGACGCAGCCGCACGCCGGTCGCCGGCGTCATGGCACCGCCCGTCCGGCGCACGCCCATCGTCCCTTCATCGACCAATGTGTAACGATATCGGGTCAGCAGCGTTGCCAGCACGACCTTCAATTCAAACACCGCCAGATGCGATCCCGGGCACATCCTCTCCCCCCCGCCGAACGGGATATATTCATGCGGCCCGAACTTTCGATCCAGGAAGCGCTCTGGTCGGAACGTGTCCGGCTGGGGATACAGATCGGGATCGTAGTGCAGAATGGCGGACGATGCCGCAATCGTGGTGCCCGGCGGCAGATCGTACCTGTCCAGTTGCATCGGCTGCTCCAGGACCCGGTTGATATCCGTCACGACCGGCCAAAGTCGCAACGTCTCCTTCACCACCGCATCCAGATAGGGCAGGCGCATGAACGCCATCGGATCGGCGTCGGGACCCAGCGGACCGATCTCGTCCAGCAGGCGTTGCAGGCATTGTCGTTCCCGATGCAACCAATAAAGCGCCCAGGACAACGACACGACAGACGTTTCATGACCGGCGATCAATGTCGTGATCATGTTGTCCTTCATCGCGTCATCGGACATCGGCGTGCCGTCCTCATAGCGCGCCGCGACGATGCGATTGAGGATCGCCGCCTTGCTCAAGCCTTCTTCCCTGGCCCTGTCCATCGCGTCCTGCAACAAATCCTCCAGCCGCCGGCGCACGGCGATGAAACGACGAAATGGCGGCGGCCAGTCCCCCTTGATCTGCATCGCGGCCAAGGTCAGGAAAGCCGGGTTCCCGTATCCCCTGGTCACGCCTTTCACTGCCTCCCGGAACGCCCCACGCCGTTCAGGCGTATCGGCGCCGAACACCGTCCGCAGAATCACATCCAGCGCGACATCCAGCGCCCGGGTGCGAACAACGAAGACGTCACCGGACTGTACATTGCCGAATGCCTCCAGCGTCGCGTCGCGGATCATTCCGCCCATGGCGTTCAGGGTCTCCCCCTGGAAATGCGGCACGATCAGCCGCCGCTCCCGCCGCAAAGCCCGTCCCGACAACAGCGTAAACGCTTTGCCGCCGAACACCCGCGCGGCCCCCGGTTCGTAACGACTGCCGTATTGATCGACCGGTGCCGAGATGATCTGTCGGATCAGATCGGGCCGCCCGGTCATGACGCAAACCCGCGCTGTCCGGACGGTGAACAGATTGCCGTAATCCCGCGCGTAGCGGCGCAGCATCGCATAGGGATCACGGATGTAGCGCGCCAGTTGCAGCATCCGAAACGGTGGCCCGGGCGGCAAACCGGTCACCTTGGCGGGGTCGCTCACAGCGGCTTCGCTCATGGTTCCACACTGCGCCTGGTCATGGACGGCTCCGCCAGCTTCCGGTTACGCCCCGAGATTACAATGTCGGCTTCCATGCGGCCACCCCGGCGTGAAGCCGCACTTCATCGCTTGGGGTCTCCGGATCGCGAGACCCGTCCGCCCTCTCACCGCCCGCTCGGCCTTTCGCCCTGGCTGCATCGTGAACCTGGGGGCATACCTGTCGACCGGCGGCGACCGCATCAACGACACCCGTATCGGGGAAAACTGCAAGTAACGACCGCGCCGGGGCGAAACGCAACGGCCTTCCACCCCGGCAAGCCGGCATCCGAAGTCGGCGGGTTTGCTACGACCCGCCATTCACCTCGATCGTCGTGCAGGTCACGAAACTCGCGGCATCGCTCGCCAGGAAATCCACCACGGACGCGATTTCCTCCGGCTCTCCGATACGACCCAGCGCACTGGTCAGCGCGCGCTGCTTCGATA
>CAMBXJ010000320.1 GCA_945871455.1 Asaia bogorensis | reverse complement strand
GTACACTCCGACAATGACTTCAAGGCCAGCCAGTTCGCGGGCGGCATCCGGATCTACCCGGACGCGCTGTCGATGACGCAGTTGCGCGATCGGGTCAGGGCGCAGTCGGCGTATTTCGCGGACCTGATCCGGCGGGCCGATATAAAGTTAGAATCGTAAGAGACCCCGGGGGAACAGAAGGGCGCCAGGACAGCGCCCTTCCATTCGGGCGGATCATTCCTTCCGCACGATGCCCAGGCGTTCCATGGCGCCGCGGTAGGCGACGATCTGGCGCATCGCAAACGCCGCGTAGTCGGCGGAGTTCATATAGCGGTTGGGCTGGTCAAGCTGCTGCAGGACGGCTTCGTGCTCCGGCGTGTCCATGGCCTTCTTGAACCCGTCATGCAGGATCTTCACGACGGCCGGGTCCATGCCCTTGGGGCCCGCCAGCCCATAGGGGAAATTCAGATCGATCTCGGATTTAAGGCCGAGCTGGTTGAGGCCGGGGACGTCGGGATAGCGCGGGTTGGGATCGTCGGTCAGCCACAGAACTGGACGCGCCTGGCCGGCGTCGATGATCGGGAACACGTTGCCGCCCACCGCGGTCAGGTCGATATGCTCGCCCAGCATCGCCGCCACCTGCTCGGAGGCGCCGCGGAAAGGCACGTGGCGCATCTTCAAGCCCAACGGATAGGCTGCGGATTCGAAGGCGAGATGCGTGGCGCTGCCAAGACCGGGGGTCGAATAGGTCAGCTTGAGCGGGTTGGCGCGGGCTTCCGCGGCGATTTCGGTCCAGTTCTTCCAGCGCGCATCGTCCTTCACCGCGACGATAATGCGATAGCCGGACAGGCTGATGATAAAGGTGAAGTCCTTGGCCGGATCGAACGCGACCTTTTGCAGGTTCGGGACGGTGGGGTGCGAACCAAAATTGTGGGATCGAGTACACGCCTCACCGTCAGTGCCGGGCTTGACCCGGCAACCTGCGCTTCAGCGGTAGGGGGTGGGTTGCCGGATCATGTGTGGTAATCACGGGGAGCCGAGTCTATCGGTCCATGGGTAGAGTCGTCGATATTGCTCCGCACAATGTTGAATCGCACCCGGGACGGTGTAGATGCCGGCTCCGACATAGGAAATCGTGTATCCGTCGGGTTTTGCGGTCTGCGCCATCACGGCCGGACCGACCGTGCCGGCGCCGCCCAGCTTGTTCTCGACGACGACGGGAACGCCGAAAATGTCCTTCGCCTTGCCCGCTAGCACGCGCAGATGGATATCCGACGGCCCACCGGCGGCGAATACGTTGATCAGGGTGATCGGGCGGGACGGAAAGCCTTGCGGGGCCTGGGCGGTCGCGGGTCCGCTGGATAGGCCCAGGCAAACCAGGGTGGCCAGGATGAAGTTCAATCGGACCATGATATCACCAGGTAGATTTTTGCCGGGATTCAGTCCCGTGCTGCGCTGTCGGCGTGTGCTCGCTTCGCCAAAGGGATGTCGGAGCCAGGGGGTACGGCATAATCCGCCCGTGGCCGTCCGGACCCGACCCGGCACCCCGGGTCGGGTCACTGGCATCAGCCGAGATGCTTCGCGAAAAATTCCATCGTCCGGGTCTGAGCCAGCTCATAGTCCGGCTTGCTGAAGCTGGCGCGCTCATTGCAGCCGAAGCCGTGCTCGGCGCCCATATAGACATGGGATTCGACCTTCGGCTGTGCGGCCTTGATCGCGTCCACATCGGTCATCGGGATGGAGGCGTCCTTCTCCCCAAAATGCATCTGCACGGCGCAGTTCGGACGCTCGTCCTTCGTGCCGGCGATGCCGCCGCCGTACCAGCAGGACGACGCGGCGAACTTGGTGGTCCGTGTCGCGCCCCACCAGGCGACGGTGCCGCCGAAGCAGTAGCCGACAATGCCCAGTTTCTTGCCGGCGAGCTGGGCGGCGGAGGCTTCGATGTCCGCCATGACCTGGGCGTCTGACAGCTTCATGCGAAACTCCCGGCCTTTCGCGACATCGTCGGCGGTATAGCCGAGCTCGACGCCGCGATCCGTCCGGTCGAAGAGGGCGGGGCAAACCACCGCGTATCCCGCCGCGGCGAACCGATCGGCCATGTCGCGCATGTGGTGGTTGACGCCGAAAATCTCCTGCACGACCACGATGCCCTTGGTGGCATTCTCCGGTCCCGCGACATAGGCCGAGAAGCTGTGCCCGTCCGCCGCCTTAAGTTCAATCGTCTTTCCCATGGCCAAAGCCTCCCACAATGATCTGCCAGATCGCAGGCCGCCAGGATGGCGTTCCCGCCGCGATCGTCAATGGCGACTGGATGAAAATCGCAGACCGGTCATCCGTTCGACACGCCCCGTAGGGTCAGCAGACCAGTTGCCGGGCACCGGCGTCAGCGGCCGGCAAAACGGGCGAACGATACCGCCAGAACGTCATAGATCGGCCGCTTGAACGGCACCGCCATGCTCGGCAGTTCGGACAATTCCGCCCAGCGCCAGGCGTCGAATTCCGGATGAGGGTCAAGGTCCAGCCGGATATCGCTGTCCTGGCCGGTGAAGCGCAAGGCGAACCAGCGCTGGCGCTGTCCGCGATAGCGGCCGCGCAAAGCCACCCCGATCAGGTGCGAGGGCAGGTCATAGGTCAACCACTCGGGGTGTTCGCCAATGATTTCGGCCTTGTCGGTGCCGATTTCCTCGGCCAGTTCGCGCAGCACGGCGGACCGAGGGTCCTCATCGGCGTCGATCCCGCCCTGCGGCAACTGCCACCCGCCCGGCGCCCCTTCCGCGTTCGGCAAGTCCGCTCGGCGGGCCACGAAGATCCGTCCCTGGGCGTCGAACAGCGCGGCGCCGACATTGGGGCGATAGGGCAGGTCCATCAATTCCGGGTCACTGTTGCGGGGGGCTCCACCAGCGCGGTCACCGGCGCCAGTACCAAACCCCGATTGTTGAGCGAATTGGTCCAGGCGGCGATCCGCTCCAAGGTTACGGGATGCGGCGCGGTGGCCACGCCAAGCGCGCTACCGCGATCCTTCGCCAGCCGGGACAACTCCTCCAACCGAGCGTCCAGGGCGTCCCGATTGGCGGGTTCATCGATGACGATGTCGACCGCAACACTCCAAACCGCTTTGGAACGGGCCTGACCCCGCCGAGCATCGACATACAGCAGGCCCCGTGATCGCAGCACCGACAGGACGGCATCCATCTGATCGGTCATCAGGGAGAACCGCTCGCCTCGCATCGGTCCCAGGATACTGGTCGCCCCGACATACCCGCCAATCCGCGACAGGACCCAATCCAGTTGCTCCAGGTTTCGACTGGGCGGCAGGTGGGTCATCAGGGCCCTGGCGCCGGGGTCGTTCAGTGGAAATCCCTCGGGCTCCATGGGCAGGGACACCAAATACTCATGCCCGGCGATCCTGGCCGCGGACAAAGCCTTCTGAAAGTGTTCGGCGTAGGGGGACACGGCCAGCGTGATCCCGCTGGGCAGGGTGTGGGCCGCGGCGATGCTGTCAGCTTCATTCATGCCAATGCCGGCGACGATCAGACCCACCCGCGCGCGCTTCGTATCGCGGTCGAAGGGGGCGGCATAGACCTGCATTGGCATGCGGCCATCGAGGGAAATCCGCGGCAGCATGTCACCGCGAGAGGCTGGGTTGGATTCCAGCAGCCCAGGGTCCGGGTCGGCCACGGCACCGGGCACATCGCGGCCCGGACGGTCCTGGGGCCGGGTGGCCGCCGGCCGTTGGTCCGCGAGTGCGGGTCGAGGTTCAGGCGTCGGAACGGCGGCTGGGGGTGGTTTCACGTCCGGTTTGGACATAAGCGCCTGAGGCGGGCCAAGAATTTGCAGGGTCGCGGCGACCGTGCCGAGGATGCCCATAACGAGCATCCAGGCACGGGCCAAGCCCCACCAGCCGGCAAATATCAGGCGCAGGCGGCCGAACATGAAGGTCGGGTCAGGCAGTACCGCGGCTCAGTTCGCCGCCGCGCTTTTACGCGCGATCATGGCCTTGGCCAGGACCAAAGCCTGCTGCAACTGGAAATCGGTCTCATCCGGCTTGGTCGGGTCGAATTTCGGGAACCCTTCCGGCGGTCTGGCCGGCAGTTCGCTGGCGATGGGTGGAAGGTCGGTGCGCGGCGGCAGTGGCAGCGCGCCGGTGCCACCCTGGTTGCTGAGCACGCGATTGAGATCGGCTTCCCGCTCTGCCCCGAACCGAACCGGGTCTTCGCGAGTTTCCGACACGTTGACGTCCGGTATGATGCCCAGCGCCTGGATGGCACGACCGGACGGGGTGAAATATCGCGCCGTCGTCAGCCGCATGGCGCCGTTGCCGGGCAGCGGCATGACGGTCTGCACCGATCCCTTGCCGAAGCTGCGGGTCCCCAGCAGGATCGCCCGATGGTGGTCCTGGAGCGCCCCCGCCACGATTTCCGACGCCGATGCCGATCCGCCGTTGATCAGCACGACGATCGGCGCGCCATTCAACAGGTCTCCGCCCTTCGCGTCCCAGCGTTGGCTGTCCTCGGTATGGCGGGCGCGGGTCGAGACGACCTCCCCCTGGTTGAGGAATTCCGCCGACACCGCGACGGCCTGATCGAGCAACCCGCCTGGATTGTTGCGCAGGTCCAGGATCAGCGCCTTCAGCTTGCCGCCCGATGCCTGCTTGCTCAGGTTCCGGATCGCCTGCTTCACGCCGGCGGCTGCCTGCTCACTGAACTGGGACAACCGTAAGTAGCCGATGTCGTCCGGCTGCATGCGTGACTTGACGACCTGGATCTGGATCGTCTCGCGGACCAGCGGCACCTCGATGGGTTTGTCGACGCTCTGGCGCTTGATGGTCAGCATGATTCGGGAATTGGGCGGGCCGCGCATCCGCTCGACCGCTTCGTTCAGGGTCAGTCCGAGGACAGTCTTGCCGTCCAATGCCGTGATGATGTCGCCGGGCTTGATGCCGGCCCGGAAGGCGGGCGTGTCATCGATTGGGGAGACGACCTTGATCAGGCCCTTTTCCTCGGTGACTTCGATCCCGAGACCGCCGAATTCGCCCTTGGTCTGCACCTGCATGTCCTTGAATGCCTTGGCATTCATGTAGGAACTATGGGCGTCCAGGCCGGTCAGCATGCCGTTGATGGCATTTTCGATCAGTTGGCGGTCGTTCACCGGCTCCACATACTCAGCGCGCACGCGTTCCAGTACGTCGCCGAACACTTTCAGCAACTGGTAGATTTCGGTACGCGACCCATCCTGGGCAAACGCGCTGCCCAGCACGTTGTATGTCGGCCCGGCGATGATGCCAGCGACAAAGGCCGTGCCGATCAATAACCCGTTGCGCCAACGCCGCTGACGAACATCCATTGCATATGTTCCTTCGGGCTACACGCCTCTATAAATCGTCATGGTCGGGGTTGACCATGCGCGGGCGGCGCGCCCCACCAAACCCAAACACACTTCGCGCGAGTCGAGAGTGTCTTTTCGCGCGTGCCGATATGCGTCGTCCACTATTCATTTGCGG
>CAMBXJ010000319.1 GCA_945871455.1 Asaia bogorensis | reverse complement strand
AAAGGCCCGCGCAGGAGATGACCGCGCTGAACGATCTGAATACTTACCGCAAGTTCGCCCAGGTGCATGTCGATGGGCTGAAAAATCTGATCGACGACTTCAAGGTTCTCTATGACTCGATGCCCGCACCTCAGAAGAAGAATGCGGACGATGTCTTCAAGGCGCCGCGCGCCTAGGCGCGTATATTTCAACGTCTGTATCGAAGAATTTTGGGCACCGCGGAGCGGGAGGTCGATATGAAGCGTCGTGAGGAAGGCAATTCGATGGGGTGTTTTTGCACACGGACCGTGACGGGACTTGCCGGCCTTCTGGTGATTCTTGTTGCAGGGGCGGTTGCCGGTGAGGCACTGGCCCAGGGACGCGGGAACGACAGAGGCAATCACTGGGATAAGCGCCGGCATCAGCACGACTGGAACGGGGGTTATTATCGGGCGCCGCCTATCATCTATGGATCGCCGCGTTATGACGCGCCCTATTACTACCCGCCTCCGGTAATCTATGGTCCTTCCCCGGGGTTTACACTCCAAATTCGATAGGTGTCGGGATGTTCATGGCCCCCGTCTCTCCGACTGGCGGTCGTTCGCCGCCTGGCGGGTCGACGAGGTTGATTGACCGGACCACGCCGGACCACGCAACCGCGGACCGCCATGACGGGGCGCAACGCCACAACCGCGCGCGAGAGTGTCGCGCCGCCACTGAAATTTCTATATGGAGCAGCAACATGCGATGTTTGATCGCCGCCATCTGCATCGCCGTTGGCGCCGCGGGCTGCGCGCCGTTGGAACCTGCCGCCTTATCGGTAAGTGCCACACAGGTTGTCGCGTCATTGCCGACCGATCCACCGATTTCCCTGTTACCGGACAGCCGAGACAAATCCAACGACATCGTCATCGCTCGCCCTGATCCGCGGCTGAAGTACAGAACAAGCCCGGACTGCCACTACGTCAACTACGATGGCTCCTGCAAGTCCAAGAGGTTCGTTTCTTACAGGATTGAATAGCGCGCCGGGGCGGCCATGCCCCGCCCCCTGTCGCCATAGACCGTGCCAGGCGGCTTGCGAGGGCCGGGGGTATTCGCCCGAACGGTTGGCCGGATGAACCGGCGGTTTCGGTTCGCCGCGGCCCGATGTTTAACTCGCGCCCCGGCTTGACCCGCCCAACATGTCGGTCATACCGTCCCGCATCCGCGGAATGCGCCATGTCAGACAGTTTCTTTCGTACCATCGTCATCTCGGCCACGGACGTCGCGGCGTTCCCCGATGCCATAAGGCGGATGCGGGAAGGCGCGTTCGAAGGCATCATCCTGCGAGGCGTCTACGACCGGGCCACTTGCGCCCGCATCCAGGATCGCCTGGAAGCGGACGACCACGGCCTGATCCGCAGCTTCTTTCCCGCGCGGATGAAAGCCTATTTCCTCGGCATCAACCTCAATCTCGCCTCGCCGGACCTGACGGTTTATTTCCAGAACGCACCTATATTCGCCAGCCGCCTGAAGCAGGTCTTCGCGGGCAGCATCGACCTGCAATCCCGCGTGTCCAGCCTGCTTGCGTCCCTGGATCGTGGCCGTTGCTATGCGGCCGTTCCCGGCCCCTCTGCCGACATCCACCACATGTTCACCACGTTGCGAGCGCACCTGCCGGGTGGTTTCATTCCGCCACATTTCGACAACGAACAGGCGTTCCGCCACAGCTACCGCATGGTCACGCCGTTGATCGGCACCGATCTGTTTTCGTTCGTGCTCGCGTTTTCCCGGGCGGACACCGGGGGCGCGCTGGAGATTTTCAATTTGCACCACGGTGGCCGTCCATATCGTATGGCGGATGGTCCTGACGATGCGTCCCACATTCATCTGGACGATGTGGAGAAGGTGTCCTTTCGCCTGGAACCGGGGGAGATGATCCTGTTCAACTCCGGCCGGTTTCTGCATCGTGTAACCCAAGTCGAAGGTTCGACCACGCGATGGACCGCGTGCAGTTTCATGGCCGAGAGCCGCGCCGCCGACCGTGTCTATTGCTGGGGCTGACCGATGACCGGTTCGCGACGCCCTGCCCTGCCCGCCTATTTCGACGTCCTGATCGCCGCGTATCGTTCCGGCCATGCGGGACGGCATGTGCATTTGGGCTATTGGGACGATCCGCCGCCACTGTCCACCCCGGTGCTGCCGAACGAGTTCGCAATGGCCCAGTCCCGCCTGACCGAGCGCATGATCGCTCATGTCGGCGCGCGGACCGGGCAATGCGTGTTGGATGTCGGATGCGGCCTCGGCGGCACCCTGGCCGCCCTGAACGAACGCCACGCCGATACGTCACTGGTCGGTCTGAACATCGATCGACGGCAATTGGATATCTGCCGATCCATCGCACCACGCGCTGGCAATCGATTGAGCCTGGTGGAAGCCGATGCCTGTGCCTTGCCGTTCGGGCGCGGGGTTTTCGATGTCGTGTTCGCGGTGGAAGCGATGTTCCACTTTCCGACCCGTCGGGGCTTCCTGGCCGAAGCCGCGCGGGTGCTGCGCCGAGGCGGTGTCCTGCTGATCACGGATATCCTCCTGCACCGTCCCACCGGTTCGGCACCCTGGCCAGCGGAGGCGATGCAGGCCGTCATCCGTCGCGATTACGGCCCCTGGCCGGACGTGTGGTTGGAAGCCGCCGATCTGGCGTCGATGGCCCAAGAGTGCGGCCTGCAAGTAACAATAGACGAGGATTGGAGCCAGGCGACCTTGCCGACCTACCGGATCGTATCGCCGGATGCGTCCCCGGAACGACGGGCCCGACCCGATGCGGGTGCCGTGTTCCGGTGGTTGCACATGCACGGTTTCCTCACCTACCGCATGCTGGCCTTTCGATCGGGCGGATAGGTCGGACAACGCGACGCGTCGAGGCCGGGGACTTGCAACAGATGGCGCGCCTGGGCGAATCGTTGCTGGCGGCAAATCGTTAAGACGGGTCCGCCGGCATATATCGCTGAAGCCGGCACGGCGCGGTCGCGGTCGTCGGGTACCCGCGGCCTCCCGTTTCCATGCGCGGTCCCGTACGCGTCCGACCGGGGTTCCATGTTGATGGCTCTTGTGGCGCAGGTGGTCGACCCCGCCTGCCTGCCGGACCGGCCGACATATGTCCGATCGTTCGCAAGGGCATCACACGGCGGGCGCCGAGGACCACGGTGAGGCACAGGGTCCGGTGGCGTCAGTGTCGGTCCGTGATTTGATCCGCCGACGCCGTACGCGAGTTGAGATTTCGGACCATCGGCGTAAGCTGTTTCCGATGGACGTCCCGGCCTGCGACGGACGCGGGATATCGCTCGCGCTCGCCAACAGCGGCCCTGTCCCAGGACAACAGGAGAGGAAACCAACATGGCTCTGATCGGGGATTCGAAAGGCGAATTTCGCGGCATCGTCTACCGCAACGACGCGGACCTGGCGGCCTGGCTGGCCAAGCGCCCCACGGAGGCGGCGCTGGAGCCGGATCTGCCGATCATCGATCCGCACCATCATTTCTGGGATACGCCCCATCGCGGCCAGTATTTCCTGCCGCATCTGCTGGCCGATATCGGCGGTGGGCACAACATCGTTTCCACTGTCTTCCTGGAATGCCAGGCAATGTACCGCAAGGGCGGCGCGCCAGAGATGGCCCCTGTCGGCGAAGTCGAATTCGTCAATGGCATCGCCGCCATGAGCGCATCCGGCAATTACGGTCCATGCCGCGTCGCCGAGGCGATCATCGGCCATGCCGATTTGACCCTGGGCGCCCGCGTGCGTGATGTGCTGGAAGCACAGATGGCCGTCGGCGGCGGACGCTTCCGCGGCATTCGTTACGGCGTGTCGTGGGATGCGCATCCCTCGATCCAGAATTTCGTCTCGCGCGTCATTCCGCCGCATATCGTGCTGGACAAGACGTTCCGTGAAGGCTTTGCCCAGTTGGCCAGGCTCGGTCTCAGTTTCGAGTCCTGGCAGTATCATCCGCAACTGCCCGACGCGATCGACCTGGCGCGCGCGTTTCCGGATACCACCATCATCCTGAACCATGTCGGCGGCGTGCTGGGGGTCGGTCCCTATTCCGGCCAGCGGCAGGAAATTCTGGCAGGTTGGCGCAAGAACATCGCGGAGCTTGCCAGGTGCCCGAACGTCAACGTCAAGCTGGGCGGAATCGGCATGACGTCCTTCGGGTTCAACTTCCACGAACAGGATGTGCCACCGTCGTCCGAGGACCTGGCATCCGCATGGCGGCAGTATATCGAGCCGTGCATCGAGTCCTTCGGGGTAGAACGCTGCATGTTCGAAAGTAATTTCCCACCCGACAAGCAGTCCGGCGGCTACACGGAACTGTGGAATGCGTTCAAGCGCATTACGACCAATGCGTCCGCCGCCGAGAAGAAAGCGCTCTACAGCGGAACCGCGGCGCGGGTGTATCGCCTGATCGCACCCTGATCGCGGGTCATGACCGCGGCCGTGACGGATCGCCCGTCACGGCCCGGGCGCTTGCCGGAACAGTCCGAAATTTCCAATTAACACCGGACTGGCGAAGGTTGACGCTGCCGGATTCAGGCCCACACTCTCGGTGCAGGATAGAGGACCGAGGAATGCCGATGGATAGCGTCGCCCCTCCAGGGATTAACGCCAACGGGATCGCCCCAATCGGGATGGTCCCTCCTGGGCTGATCGCCAGCGCGCCGGATCGGGCGCGCATTCTGCAACCCTTGCTGGACGCGCATGGCGCGGAGATCGACCGGCTGCGGGAGCTGACTCCGGAAGTCGTTGATGCGCTGGTCGAACAGGACATGTTGCGCCTGCTGCTGCCGAAAAGCCTGGGGGGCCAGGAAATCCACCTGCTGGACTTCTGCCGCACCACGGAAGCCGTCGCCTGGGGCGATGCCAGCGCCGGCTGGTTCGTCAACCAGTCCAATGTCTCGGCCGCGTCCTCCGCCGCCGCCATGTCGCATACGGCGGCGGCGGCGATCTTCGACGGGCCGCGCACGGGTCTGGCCTGGGGGTCCAAGCACAACCACAGCACCTGCTTTCGCGTCGATGGCGGCTACCGGCTGACCGGCACCTGGGGCTTTGCCAGTGGCAGCCGCCACACCAGGTGGATCGGGGCGCATAGTTCAGTGCGCAACCTGGACGGGTCCGTGCATATGCGCCATGGCCGCCCAGACGAGCGCAGCTTCCTGTTCCCGCGGGATAAAGCCACCATCATCGACGACTGGCATGTGCTGGGCCTGCGCGGCACCGGCAGCGACACCTACACTGTGAAAGACCTGTTCGTGCCGGACGAACATGCGCCGGCGCGCGATGCGCCGGAGGAGTGGCGGGAGACCGGGCCGCTGTATCCGATCCTGTCCACACTGCTCTATGCTGTCGGTTTCTGTGGTGTAACGCTTGGGCTGGCGCGCCGGATGCTGGAAACCTACACCGCCCTGGCACGCGGGCGGCACAGCAAGGCATCGCCCACCGCGATGATCAACAACAATGCGGTGCAACGAGAAATCGGCCTG
>CAMBXJ010000318.1 GCA_945871455.1 Asaia bogorensis | reverse complement strand
GCGTCAACCGCGGGGGGGAGGAAGGACGGGGCTTCCGCCCCGGACCCCGACCAGGGGCGCGTCCCCTGGACCCCGCCAAGGGCGACGGCCCTTGGAACCCGGACCCTTGGTGCCGTGAAGGATGGGGCCTACCCGGACGTTGACAGGTCCGGGTAGGCCCCTGTCATTCCAACGACAATGGTCCGGGTTCCAAGGGCCGTCGCCCTTGGCGGGTCCAGGGCAGCGCCCTGGTCGGGGTCCGGGGCGGAAGCCCCGCCTTCCTTCCTCCCCACCGCGGTTGACGCCGACAACCCCGCCTGCCTAGGGTCCCGCCACACCAGCGCGAACGCGCCGCCAGGGGAGACCACCCGTGAATCGCTTCTTTCGCTTATGCGCCGCCGGCCTGACCGCCGCGCTGCTGACCTCCACCGCGATGGCCGACTCGGTCATCAAGGTTGGCGTGGCCCAGCGCGACCTCGGCGCCATGGACCCGGCCTTCGGCATCGGCAACGGGGACGAATTCCCCATTCGCCAGGTGTTCAACACGCTTGTCTCGCCGAAGAACGGCACGACGAACCTGCTGATCGATGAATTGCAGGGCGAACTGGCCGAAAAATGGGAAATGGCCCCCGATGCCCGCGCCTTCACCTTTTACCTGCGCAAGGGCGTGCAATGGCATCGCGGCTACGGCGAAGTCACGGCCGAGGACGTCGCCTTCACCATCAAGCGTATGCAGGACCCGAAGACCGGGTCCGCCTATGGATCAAACTTCCGTGACATCGAAAGCGTGGAGGTCGTCGACCCTTACACCGTCACCATCCGGCTGAAATCCCCCAACCCGTTCTACTACGTGTTCGCCCTGATGCCGCGCTTCGGCGGCTATGTGCAGCCCAAGAAGGCGGTCGAGGAACTTGGCGACAAGTTCCGCCACAACCCGGTCGGCACCGGCCCCTTCGTCTGGCACGGCTACGAGCCGAAGCAGAAGGTCATCCTGCGCGCCAACGACAAATACTGGGACGGCAAGCCGAAGATCGACCAGTTGGAGGTGTTGTTCCTCCCCGAAACCGCCTCTCGCACCCTGGCCTTCGTCAAGGGCGATATCGACATGATCGAGGGTGCGACCGTGCCCGGCTGGCGCACCAGTGTCGCCCGCCAGCACCCCAGCATCGTGTTCGATACCGGCCGCCCGGGATCCATCTGGGCCTTCCACCTGAACATGACCCGCAAGCCGTTGGACGACCTGCGCGTGCGCAAGGCAATTGCCCATGCAATCGACCAACGCGCCTGGACCGCCGCGTTCGGCGACTTCGTCTCGCCGATCTACGGCATCGCGCCGCACGGCTATTACGGCTCCATGGGGCCGGACGATGTGCCGAAGGACGCGGACTGGCCGTTCGTCTACAACCCGGAAAAGAGCAAGAAGCTGCTGGCCGAAGCCGGGCTGCCGAACGGTTTTGCCATCGACATGTTCGTGACCGAGCGGGAAGAATACAAAAGCAACGTCCTGATCATCCAGGAACAGCTTCGCAAAGTCGGCATCCAGATCAACATGCGGGTGGTGGAGCACACCAGCTTCCACAACGATATCCGCAAGGATCTGAACTCGATGATCATGTATAGCTCGGGCCAGCCGCCGCTGACCCAGGCGGTGCTGAACGCGTTCTACAAATCCAGCGCGATCGTCGGCAAACCGACCCGCAACATGAACTTCAGCCATTACGGCGATCTGGGCGGCAACTCGGACACTTTGATGCAGCAGGCGAACGAGGAAGTCGACAACGTCAAGCGGCTGGCGCTGCTGAAGGAAGTCCAGATCGAGATCATGCGCCAGGTGCCGTCCATCCCGCTGCCCAGCCCCGCGGGCAACTGGATGCATAACGGCAAGACGTTGGAGATCGGGTTTCCGGTGAAGGCCTATATGGGCACCTTCACGATGGGTAAGGCGAGCCGCCTGTGAAGGCGGACGGGCAAGGCGAGCCACCCGTAACGGACCGCGGCAGGTCCGGCAGGACCGTCCCGGTGCGTGGCCCGCAGAGGATAGCCCCCCGTCATGGCGGGCGAAGGCCCGCCATCCACGGCTTGCGCGGTCTGCACGGGGAAAGTCGTGGATGGCCGGCCTTCGCCGGCCATGACGCGCACGCGTTGCCCGCCCGCCAAACCCCGCCATCCTCGGCAACCGACTGACCACCCATGGCCGGATACATCCTACGCCGCATCCTGGAGGTCATTCCGACCGTCCTCATGGTGCTGACCCTGGTGTTCTTCGCACTGCGAATCATGCCGGGCGACCCGGCGGTCGCGGCCCTGGGCGATTTCGCGGCCCCCGAAGCGATCGAGGCGTTCCGCGAGAAGCTGGGCCTCAACCGGCCGCTCTATGTCCAGTATTTCAGTTTCATCGGCCAGGCGCTGACCGCCGATTTCGGCGTCTCGATGAACAACAACACCTCGGTCAACGGATTGCTGGCACAGGCGCTGCCTCACACGATCGTATTGGGGCTGACCGCGACGGCCATCGGCATCATCGTTGGCATTCCGTTCGGCGCGATGACCGCGGTGCACCGCAACGGCAAGCTGGACGGGCTGGGCCGGGTGTTCGCGCTGATCGGCTTTTCCCTGCCGGAATTCTATTTCGGCGTGCTGCTGATCATGGTGTTCTCGCTGCATCTGGACTGGTTCCCGATGTTGGGCGCGGGCACCGGGTTCGTTGACCAGGCGCATCATCTGGTGCTGCCGGCCATCACCCTGGGCGTCGTCATGGCGGCTTTCGTCATGCGCCTGACCCGATCATCCCTGCTGGAAGTCCTCCGCCGCGACTATGTCCGCACCGCCCGCGGCAAGGGCGTGCCGGAGCGCTGGGTCATCTTCAAACACGCGCTGCGCAACGCGCTGATCCCGGTCACCACGGGTCTCGGCATCTACCTGCTCACCACCCTGTCCGGCACCATCACGGTGGAACTGGTGTTCTCCCGCCCCGGCCTCGGCACCATGCTGATCAGCGGCGTGTCCGCGCGAGACTACACCGTCGTGCAGGCCGGCCTGGTGGTGTTCGCCTTCTTCGTGGTCTGCGTGAACCTGCTGACCGACCTGCTATGCGCCGCCATCGACCCACGGATCGCCTTACGATGAGCCCCTTGAGATGAGCGACATGGCCATCGCCCCAACCCGCGGTTCCGCGGTCATGACCTACCTCGCGGACAACAAGCTGACCGCCATGGGCGCGGGCCTGTGCTGCCTGTTGATGTTTGTGGCCCTGATCTCCCCCTGGATCGTGCCGTTCGATCCGCTGGAACAGAGTTTCGCGACCGCCAACCAAGGCCCGTCCGGGGTCAACTGGTTCGGCACCGACGCATTCGGGCGCGACGTGTTCTCTCGCGTGCTGATCGGCGGGCGGGTGTCGCTGTCGATCGGCATCTGCGCGCCCATCCTGTCGGCTCTGTTCGGCGTCTGGGCGGGCATGATCGCCGGGTATTTTGGCGGCTGGGCGGACCGGCTGATCTCCCGCTTCTCCGATCTGCTGATGTCGTTCCCGTCACTGCTGCTGGGCGTGATGATCGCCGCCGCCCTCGGCCCCAGTTTCCAGACCGCGGTCATCGCCATCGCCGTCGCCCTGTTCCCGCGCTTCGTCCGCTTGTCCCGCTCCGCCACCCAGGTGTTGCGGCGGGAGCCGTTTGTCGACGCGTCCATCGCCGCCGGGCGTGGGACATTGTCGATCATGCTCCGCCACGTGCTGCCCAACATCGCCGGCCCGCTGGTTGTCGCCCTGTCGCTGTGGGTCGCCACCGCGATCCGTCTGGAAGCCGCGCTGTCCTTCCTGGGTCTGGGCGCGCAACCTCCGACTCCAAGCTGGGGCAACATGATCCGCGACGGCATGAGCGACCTGGTCGGCGATCCCTGGCCCGCCGCGTTCGCCGGGGCCGCCATTACCCTGGCCGTGCTGGCCTTCAACATGGTGGGCGACGCCTTGCGCGACATGCTGGACCCGGAGCTGGATTCGTGAGCCTTCTGGAGGTCGACCAACTTCAGGTCCATCTGTTCACCAATCGCGGCATTGTCCGGGCGGTGGACGGCATCAGTTTCTCCCTGGAAGCAGGCCGCAGCCTGGGCATCGTCGGCGAGTCCGGGTGCGGCAAGACCATGACCGCGCTGGCCCTGATGCGGCTGATCCCGGTGCCCCCGGCGCGGATCGTCGGCGGCAGCATCCGCTTCGACGGAGAGGACGTGGTCGCCATGGACGACGCACGCCTGCGGGCGTTGCGCGGCAACAAGATCGCGATGATCTACCAGGACCCGATGACCACCCTGAACCCGGTGCTTACCGTGGGCGAGCAGATCGCGGAATCCGTCCGCCTGCATCGTGGCGACGGCCGAAACGCCGCCTTTCTGCGCGCGGTGGAGATGCTGAAACTGGTCGGCATCCCCGATCCGGACCGGGTTGCTCGCGCCTATCCGCATCAGTTGTCCGGCGGCATGCGCCAGCGCGCGGTGATCGCCATGGCACTGGCCTGCGATCCGAAACTGCTGATCGCGGACGAACCCACCACGGCGCTGGACGTCACCATCCAGGCGCAGATCCTGGAACTGCTGCGTCGGCTGCGGGACGATCTGGGCACCGGCATCATCCTGATCACCCACGACCTGGGCGTGATCGCCGACCTGGTGGACGAGGTGGTCGTGATGTATGCGGGCAAGCTGGTGGAACACGCGCCCGTCCGCGCGTTGTTCGCCGAACCGCGGCACCCCTATACGCGCGGCCTGCTGCGATCGGTGCCGTCCCTGGACATGCGCGAACGCCGGCTGAAAACCATCGACGGCACGGTGCCGCCCGCGCATGCCATGCCCGAAGGGTGCCGCTTCAACCCGCGCTGCGCCTTGGTGATGGATGTCTGCCGGGAGAAGGAGCCGCCCTTGGTCGCTGTCGGCAACGGCACCCAGGCCGCCTGCTGGGCCTTGGCATGAGCGCGTCGATACAGCCGTCCGGGCGGGATTCGCGACCCGGCGCGGGTCTTGCCGCGGGTACCGAACCCATCCTGGTCGTCCGCGACCTTCGCAAGCATTTTCCCATTGCCGGCGGTCCGCTGGGGTTCCGTACCGTGGGCCACGTCAAGGCCGTCGATGGCGTCTCCTTCGCGGTCAGCGCCGGCGAGACCCTGGCCCTGGTCGGCGAATCCGGCTGCGGCAAGTCCACCACCGGGCGGATGCTGCTGCGCCTGACGGAACCCTCCGGCGGGGAGATTCGTTTCGATGGCATCGACCTGCTGGGCCTTGGCCGCGCCGAGATGCGCCGCCGTCGCCGGGAAATCCAGATCGTCTTCCAGGACCCCTATGCCTCCCTGAGCCCTCGCCAGCGGGTGGAGGACATCATCGCCGAACCGCTGGACGTAAACGGTTTGTGCGAGAACGCCGCCGCCCGCCGCGACCGCGTGATGGAATTGCTGCGCCTGGTCGGGCTGAACGACATGCATCTGCGGCGCTATCCGTTCGAGTTCTCCGGCGGACAGCGCCAGCGTGTGGCGATCGCGCGTGCCCTGGCGCCGCA
>CAMBXJ010000317.1 GCA_945871455.1 Asaia bogorensis | reverse complement strand
ATGACCCCAGCGGCCAGTACGGTGGTCGCGAAATACGGCGCGCAAAGCAGCGAGCGCCCCATTTCTTCCAGCACGATGCAATGCTCGCCGAAGCCGAACCCATGCCCGCCATAGGCTTCCGGGATGCGCACGGCGGTCAGGCCGAGTTCCGCGTTGATCGCGCGCCACCCGTCGCGTTCCCATCCCGCATCGGTTTCCATCAGCCGACGCACTTCCTTGGTCGACGACCGGTCCGTCAGGAATCGCCGCAGATTGGTCCTGAACTCTTCCTGTTCACTTGAAAAATTGAACTTCATGAACTCTCCCCTGGCCGCAACCCGGTACGTTTCCCGGGCCACTTCCCTATGAAGCGGATTATAGAACCAATCGATGGCCGGCTGGAAGCACGTGGAGAGAGCGGGGCGAACCAAAGTTGTGTGCTCCCGCCGCGGCATCCCACGACACCGCCGGCTGGTTGAGATTGGCCGCCGACCTTGCCGCGGGGACGGCTCCGATCCCGCCAATTGCGATAACGCCGCACAGGACAGACGCGCCCCCTGACCGGGTGGCTTTGCCATCCCCCCTGCCCCATGGTCTGCTTCCCTACCCAGACAACCACACCCGGAACCCGCCCATGACCCAGGACCTTCTGTTCGAGATCAAGGACAACATCGCCGTCCTGACCCTCAACCGCCCCGCCAAGCTCAACGCCTTCACCGCCGACATGCTGCTCGGCCTCGTTGCCGCCATGGACGAGTGCGACGAACGCGACGATGTTCGCGTCGTCATCCTGACCGGCACCGGGCGCGGATTCTCCTCGGGCGGCGACGTGTCCGGCATGGGTGGGGCGGCCGACAACCGCCCGCACGTCACCAAGAAACGAATCTGGCAGCAGATCCAGGCCTTCCCCAAGCGCGCCGCCCGGTTCGAGAAGCCGTTGATTGCCGCGGTCAACGGTGTGGCCACCGGCGGCGGAATGGACCTGGCGCTGGCCTGCGACATCCGGGTCGCCAGCCAGAGCGCCCGCTTTGCGGAAACCTATGCCAAGATCGGCCTGCTGCCGGGCGGCGGAGGTGCATGGTTCCTGCCTCGGCTGGTCGGGACGGCCCGCGCGCTGGAACTGCTATGGACCGCCGACTTCATCGACGCCAACCAGGCGCGCGAGATCGGGTTGGTCAACCATGTCTACCCCGACGACGCGCTGATGGAAGAAACCCTGAAACTCGCCGCCCGCATCGCCGCGATGCCGCCTTTGTCAGTGCAACTGATCAAGCGCGCGGTGATGCAGGGCCTGTCGGTGGACATGACGACGGCGTTCGACCTGATCAGTTCCCACATCGCCGTGTCGCGCGCCGGGCACGACCATCCGGAGGCGATCGCCGCGTTCAGGGAGAAACGGCCGGGACGGTATCAGGGGTATTGAAATGACCCCGCCGGACTCCCGAGGGGCGGCACTTCATCGGTCAATGGTTACGTCGGTTGGTCTGACACGAAGCTGATCAGCACCTGCCCATCCTGCACCATGTCGCCCACGGCGCAGGAAACGGCATCGACCACGGCATCCGCCGGAGCGGTCAGGCGGAAGACGGTCTTCATTGCTTCCAGCACCACCAGGACCTGACCGCGCGTGACGGTCTGTCCGCCCTCCGCCATGACCTGCGTCACATGGCCGGGGATCGGCGCGACAAGCCGGTCCCCGCCATCCTGCTCGTCGTCCGCATGGGCGATGGGGTCGGGCAGTGCCAGACGCCAGGTCTCACCGGTTCGCCGGACCAAGCGGGCGTCGCCATCCGCGGTGACCGACATGGTCTGAGCACGACCATCCAGCGCGATCCGGAAACGCCCATCGGCCATGCGGGTGGCGGTTCCCGAGACCGTGTGCGCACCGATGGTCAATCGGATGTGGCCGGATTCGTGGATGGCGGAGACCGGACAGACGTCGTCGCCATTGCGAAATCCCAGCACGCGTGGGGGATTTGCGTTCACCCACCACCCGTCCCGCGCATTCCACGGAGAATGCCGATCAGCGCCCGCCGCCGCCAGGCGCTCGGCGTCCTCGGCTTCCGTCAGCAGTTCGACCAGCGCGGCGGCGGCCAGAACATCGATCGGCGGCGCGACCTGAGGCGTCAGCAAGATCGCCGCCTCCCGCGCGATGAACCCGGTATCGATGCCGCCGGCCATGAAATCCGGGTGGCGGGCGATACGGCCCAGCAGGTCCAGGTTGCTGGCGATGCCAACCACATCGAACCCGTCCAGTGCGCGCTGCATCGTGCGCAGCGCGGTCTGTCGATCGGGCCCGTGACAGATCAGCTTGGCCAGCATGGCGTCGTAATGCACCGAGACCGTGTCCCCGGTGGCAAACCCGGTATCAATCCGCACCGCTGGGCTGGCATCGGGGGCACGGAACAGGCCCAACCGCCCGACTGACGGCGCGAAATCCCGCGACGGGTCTTCGGCATAGATGCGAGCCTCGAAGGCGTGGCCCGACAGGCCGATCCGGTCCTGCATGGCTGGCAAAGGCTCCCCCGCGGCGACGCGCAATTGCCATTCCACCAGATCGGTGCCGGTCACCATTTCGGTGACGGGGTGTTCGACCTGCAGGCGGGTGTTCATTTCGAGGAAATAAAACCCGGTGACGTCCGCGTCGGTAACGAACTCGACCGTGCCGGCGCCGACATAGCCGACCGCCAGCGCCGCGGCGACCGCGGCGTTGCCCATGGCGGCGCGCTGGGTGGCGGACAGGCCCGGGGCGGGCGCTTCCTCGATGACTTTTTGGTGGCGCCGCTGGGCGGAGCAGTCACGCTCGTACAGATGCACGGCGTTGCCATGGGTGTCGGCGAAGACCTGCACCTCGATATGGCGAGGCCGATCGAGGTAGCGTTCCACCAGCACACGGTCGTCGCCGAAGGCGGACGCACCTTCCTGGCGGGCAGAGTCCAACGCGGCGGCAAAGTCGGCGGCCGCGGTGACCACGCGCATGCCGCGTCCACCGCCGCCGGAGACCGCCTTGATGACCACGGGAAACCCGATCCGCATGGCTTGATCGGCCAGGAACGCCGGCTCCTGGATGTCTCCATGGTAGCCGGCCAGCAGCGGCACGCCGGAGGATTCCATCAGCGTTTTGGCCGAGGATTTGGAACCCATCGCGCGCATGGCAGAGGCCGGCGGGCCAATGAAGACGATCCCGGCCGCCTGACATGCGTCCGCGAAGGCGGGATTTTCCGACAGGAACCCATAGCCGGGGTGGATCGCCTGTGCTCCGGTCGCTCGGGCGGCTTCGATGATGCGTGCGATGTTCAGGTAGCTGTCGCGCGCGGCGGCGGGACCGATCGGAACGGCGCGGTCGGCCGCCTTGACGTGCAACGCGTGCGCGTCGGCTTCGGAGTAGACGGCAACCGTCTCGACCCCCAGCCGGCGCGCGGTGCGGGCGATGCGGCAGGCGATCTCGCCTCGGTTGGCGATCAGAATGGTGCTGAACATCTTATGTCCGTGCGGTTTGCTGTTGTGGCAGGTGCACTTCGGGGGACGGCAGCCACGAAAACGCGGTTCGGACCCACGCAGGGTCATGCGCCCTGGTTTTCCGGACCACGAGCAGTGGGCCGGAGGCCACGCACGCCCGGTTCAGGTTTGCGGTCATGCCCGTGTTGTTTCGTTGGTGATCTTGCATGCTCACATCCGGAACACGCCGAACCGTGTCGGTTCCACCGGCGCGTTCAGCGCTGCTGATAGCGCAAGTCCAAGCACACGGCGCGTGTCGGCGGGGTCGATGACGCCGTCGTCCCAGAGGCGCGCGGTGGCGTAGTACGGATTGCCCTGCGTTTCGTATTGCGCGCGGATCGGGGCCTTGAAGCTTTCGGCCTCGGCCGGGGTCCATTTGTCGGAGCCGCGTTGCACGGTCGCCAGCACACCGGCCGCCTGTTCGCCGCCCATGACGGAGATGCGCGCGTTCGGCCACATAAACAGGAAGCGGGGATCGTAGGCGCGCCCGCACATGCCGTAATTGCCGGCGCCGTAACTGCCTCCGGTGATCAAAGTCAGCTTGGGGACATTGGTGGTGGACACGGCGGTGACCAGCTTGGCGCCATCCTTGGCGATGCCGCCGGCTTCGTATTTGCGCCCGACCATGAAGCCGGTAATGTTCTGCAGGAAGATCAGCGGAATGCCGCGCTGGCTGCACAATTCGATGAAATGCGCGCCTTTCAACGAGGACTCGCTGAACAGAATGCCGTTGTTGGCCAGAATACCGACCGGGTAGCCATACAGATGCGCGAACCCGCAGATCAAAGTCGTGCCATACAGCTTCTTGAATTCGTCGAAGTCGCTGTTGTCGACAATCCGGGCAATCACTTCGCGGGCGTCGTAGGGTGCCCGCAGATCGGCCGGCACCACGCCATGCAGTTCCGCCGGATCGTAACGCGGCGGCGCCGGTTCGCGCAGCGCCAGGGCAACGGTCTTCGTGGTGTTCAGTCCCGCCACGATCCGCCGGCAGATCGCCAGCGCGTGATGATCGTTCTGCGCGTAATGATCCACCACGCCGGAGGTGCGGGCGTGCACATCGGCGCCGCCCAGGTCCTCGGCCGAGACGATTTCGCCGGTTGCCGCCTGCACCAGCGGCGGGCCGCCGAGGAAGATGGTGCCCTGCTTGCGGACGATGATGCTCTCGTCACTCATGGCCGGGACATAGGCGCCGCCGGCGGTGCAACTGCCCATGACGACGGCGATCTGCGGGATTCCCTCGGCCGACATGTTGGCCTGGTTGAAGAAGATGCGCCCGAAATGGTCGCGGTCGGGGAAAATCTCGTCCTGCATCGGCAGGAAGGCGCCGCCGGAATCGACCAGATATAGACAGGGAAGCCGGTTCTTGCGGGCGATTTCCTGGGCGCGGAGATGTTTCTTCACCGTGGTGGGGAAATACGTGCCACCCTTCACGGTGGCATCGTTCGCGACGATCACGCATTCCCGCCCGGACACCCGCCCGATGCCGGTGACGATGCCGGCGGACGGCACGTCGCCGCCATACATTCCATGGGCGGCCAGTTGCGACAATTCCAGGAATGGTGATCCCGGGTCGATCAGCGCCGCCACCCGCTGCCGCGGTAGCAGCTTGCCCCGGGACAGATGCCGCTCTCGCGCGGTGGTGCCGCCGCCCAGTTCGGCCTCGGCCACCTTGGCGCGGAGTTCGCCGACCAGGGCGCGCATGGTGGCGGCGTTGGCAGCGAAGTCCTCGGAGCGAGGATTGATGTCGGAGCGGAGAATCATGTGGGGCTCGGGAATGACATGGCAGGCGGGAGCATAGCGGGGCTTTGACCGGGGCGAAACCTGACACCTGCGGCGGGACACGAGCGACCATGATTGCATTTGCACCGGATGTGTATTATATTGACATATAACTCGGAGAGCGGCATGCATACGACAAGTCTGCGCAAGGTGGGTGGATCGGTGATGTTGGCGGTCCCGCCTGCGATCCTGGATCTGCTGCAAATGGGCGCCGGCACGACTGTCGGGGTCACCGTCGACAATGGGCGGCTGATTGTCGAGCC
>CAMBXJ010000316.1 GCA_945871455.1 Asaia bogorensis | reverse complement strand
GCAATTGGGTTGCTCGGGATGGGGTGGACCATGTTGATCATCAGCACCTGGACCCCGGATATCGGCCAGAACCAAATGTTGTTGGTATTGCTGGCGCAGGGCTTCTCGATGGGGCTGGTCCTGAATCCGATGATCGTCATGGCCTTCAGAACCATGCCACTGCATCTCCGCGCCGAAGCCGTATCCGTGCAGTCGCTGTCCCGCACCATCGGGTCCGCCGCCGGAATTTCGATAACGACCTTTACCCTGGCTCGGGATACTCAGATCACACATGCCGACATCGCCGCGGGAATCACGCCATTCCGGCGGATGTTGCCGAGCCTGGACATTGCGTCGGTCATTCTGGACCCGGCGACCACGCGCGGCGCGGTGAGTCTGGAACAGATGGTGACGTATCAGGCTAAAAATATCGCATATAACAATGATTTCCGCCTTATGATGTTGACCGTCGTACCACCCTTGATACTGCTGTTGCTGGTCCGCCGACGCGCAGGCCCCGCGTAATGCGGGCTTTGGCGCTCGCGCCGCATGGGGCGGAGGACGCCCTGTCCGAGCCCGTCCTGGCAGAGAGGTCCCGCGCGTGATCGTCGTTTTCGGATCCATCAACATCGACCTGATTTTTGCCGTCCCCCATATTCCGCGGGCGGGAGAAACCGTGCTGTGCCCGGAGGCAACCATGCAGCCCGGTGGCAAGGGGGCGAACCAGGCGGTCGCCGCGGCCAGGGATGGCGCACCGGTCGTGATGGTGGGCGCGGTCGGACAGGATGCCCTCGCCGGGGATGCCCTGGCGTTGCTGAAACAGGCCGGCACCGACCTGACCCGGATCGCCCGCACGTTCGCCGGCACAGCCTGTGCCGCCGTCGCCGTCGACCCAAACGGCAACAACGCCATCTCAGTGGGATCCGGCGCCAACCTCCTGGCCCGTTCGACACAGGTGGAGGACGCGCTACTGACCACGGCTACCACCCTGGTGTTGCAGATGGAGGTCGATCCCGACGAAACCGTCGCCCTGATCGCTCGCGCCCAAGGCCGGGTTGGACGCATCATCCTGAACCTGGCGCCTGCCGCTGCCTTGCCGCCCGAAGCCCTGCGCGCCCTTGATTTGTTGGTGGTAAACGAGACCGAATCGGCGTGGCTTGCCAATTTCCTGGGCTGTGCGGATACCGCGCCCGACCTGCGCGCGGTCCTGAGTGTCGATGTCGTCCGCACCTTGGGCGGCGACGGGTTGGAGGCGGCAACGGAAGCCGGCCTCCTGCGTGCGCCGGCCTGCCAGGTCTCGGTCGTCGACACCACGGCGGCGGGGGACTGCTTCGTCGGTGTCCTGGCGGCCGGGTTGGATCGGGGGATGTCGCTGCCGTCCGCGCTGGAACGTGCATCCGCCGCCGCCGCGCTGTGCTGCACCCGCGCCGGCAGCCAGCGGAGCGCACCGACCCGCGACGAGACCGACCGGTTCATCCAGAGCCAGGGCACCGTCAAGGTCGGCGCCTGACGATGCTCGCCCGGGCGTTGGTGTCAGGCGGTGGACCGGTGAGCCTTGCCGAGCGCCTGATAGAGTAGGGGGCCGGGGCGCATAAGTTCCCGACGCCGGCAGCCGCCTATCGCCGTTGCCGCCACGCCACCACCACGACCCGGGCGAGCGCCAGCAATCCGGCGCCCAGAACCGTGATTCCGCCAAGTGTCAGGATGATGAGGTTGTCGGTGTCCCAGCCCCAGTCCAGCACGGAAGATTTGCGCAGCACCGAAAGGTCCAGCACCCGCTGCAACCCCTGGGTCAACACGGGATCAGAGGCTGGGACGAAATCCTGATAACGGCGGCCGTCCAGGAATGTCAGGCCCTGCATCAGGGTCAGGACCTGGTATTGACGCTCCCGAACCGTGGCGGCGGTGGCCACGGCTTCCAGGTGGAAATAGCCATCGCGGCCGAAGACAACGACGTGGTGCACGGCCTCGGTATCCCGTTCGCGCTGAGCGTCCAGCGGCGGGATCGATGCGGCCCAGGTCAGGATATGGGATTCGGGCAGATAGGCCGGCGGCACCAGCCACAGGCTGACGGCTCGTTCGGCTTGGCGGCCGCCTTTCGCGCGGGCGTTCTCGCGAGCGATATGCTCCCGCAGGCTGACCATGATGTCGTCGGCGGACCATGCGCGGATCGCCTTTTCCGTCAGATGGCCTTCATCGACGTAGCGTAAGATGGCGAACCAGTTCGATTGTCCGCCTTCCAGAAGCAAGCCGACCATGTCGGATGGCACCGACCTGCCGATCGCCTGGAAAAACCGTTCAGCGACATCGCGCGGGGTGAATTGGTAGGTTCCGGTCAATCGCAAGGTCGCCTGTTTGATCAGGTCCACCCTGGCCGGCGCGCCAATGGCGGCGGCCATCACCTCCTCGCCCGCCTGCTGCTGGCTGATCGCGGTCTCGGTCGACAGGTCGCTTCCGGGACTTGCTCCCGGATTGGTTCCTTGGGCGCGCACGGCGGCAACGGCGAAGTGAAGCGATGCCACCGCTATCAGTGGCAATATCAGTCGATGCGTCAGCATGCTCGTATCCGCCAACCGTCCGGCCGCGGCGCCCGAAGACGCCGGTGCCGATCAAACGACGCCGTAAACCGTCTTGGCGTTTTCCAGGAACACCTGCCGGCGTTGGGTGTCGTCCATCTGGATCGGCAGCGCATGCGACGGGTCGTCGTAATCCCAGTGCGGATAGTCGGTGGCGAACAGGATCCGGTCCCAGCCGATCCATTCGATCGCCTCGGCCAGTTGGTGGCGGGGTTCCGGTTCCTCGGTCGGTTGGGTGGTGAACCAGACATTCCGCTTCACGTATTCCGAGGGCAGCATCTTCAGATGCGGGGTTTCACGCTTCAGCTTTGCCCATTGCCGATCCATGCGCCACATCAGCGACGCGCCCCAGGCGAGGCCGGCTTCGACCAGCACCACCTTCAGAGTGGGGAACCGCTCGAACACGCCCTCAAAGATCATGCTGATCAACAGGGCTTGCTGGGCCTGGGAGTGGCCGACCATTTCCTCGATATAGTAGCTGGACCAGCCGCCGCCGGTCACCGGCCAGCCGCCATAGCCGAAGGCGTGGATTCCGATCGGCAGGTTGGCTTCCACCGCGGCCTGGTAGATCGGCCAGTAGCGACGCTGTCCCAGCGGTTCGGCGGTGCGCGACAAAAGCAGGATCTGGGCGAAGTTCGGATCGCCTGCCCGCAACCCGATCTCCTTGGCCGAGGCCAGCGCGTCCTCGTAGGGGATGACGATCGAACCTTTCAGGCGGGAATCCTGCGATGTCCATTCCGCCTTCTGCCATTCGTTGGTGGCATGGGTGATGGCGGCGGACAGATCGGGATTCTGCGCACCCTGCCCGCTGGTTAGCGGATTGAGGATGCCCAGGGTGACGTTGTTCGGGTCCAGATGCTGTTCGGCCATGAATTTCAGGTCGCTGCCGGGCATGGCGCCGTCCGGCCAGGCGTCGCGACGGCAGGCCTGGGGCTGGCCCTTGGGATAGGCCGAACCTTTCTCCCACTGCTGGCGATAGCTGATGCCGAACGCTTCGACATGGTCGCGCCAGCGCTGCGACAGGAACGGATACAGCGACTTGCTGATCCCGCCGATTCCGGCCCCCAACGGGCGCGGATGGATGTCGCAATCGGCGATCGCGAGCCGGGAGGCGGTGGCCGGCTGGATGGCCGAGCGGTTCAGGACATCGACGTTCATGTCACGATCTCCTCCCCGGTCAAGGCCGGAGAACAGGGTTGCCCCGACGGAACCGTTGCCGTTGGGGCTTATGCCGTTTGGGCTTGCGCCGTCTGGTTAAGGCGAGCGTAGGTCAGGCGGGGGTTTTCCGCCATGATCTTTTGTGCCAGGGCCGGGTCCAGACCGTCCGGTATCGCCGCCAGCCCCTCGAACTGCCAATGCGGATAATCGGTCGAGAACAACAGGATCTCGTCCGAGCCGATATGGTCCATCACCCGCATGACCGCGCTGGCGGCGGGTGGGCCATCGAATGGCTGTAAAGTCAGGCGCACACGATCGCGCACGATGGACCCTGGCGGGTCGGACACCCAGGGAATTTCACTGCGCAGGCCCTTCCAGAACTTGGTCAGGCGCCAGAGATAGGCGGGCAACCAGGTGACGCCGGATTCCATCAACACCACGGTCAGGTTCGGAAATTTCGCGAACACCCCCTCGGCGATCAGGCTGGTAAGCTGGGACTGCATCGCCGGGGCCTGGTTAACATAGTCCTCGGTGAAATAGCTTGGCCAGCCGACCGGGGTCACGGGATGGCGATAGGTGCTGCCGGCGTGGATGCCAACCGGCAATCCGTGGCGTTCGGCGGCCGCGTAGATCGGCCACATCTGCCGCCGGCCGAGTGGGATTTCGCCGTTGGCGAGAAGCAGGACCTGGACGAAACGGCGATCGGGGGCGCAGCGGTTGATTTCCTCGACCGCCATTTCGGCGTTCTGCATGGGCACGACGATCGACGCCCGCAGCCTGGGGTCGACATCCAGCCATTCCTTGACCAGCCAGCGGTTCAGGGCGGAGGCGAAGGCGGCGCCCATGTCCTCACTGAACACCGCCTGCACGCCATAGAGGCAGTTCAGAATCGCGATGCCGGTGCCGAAGGGGTCCAGCGCCTGGGCGCCGAGGGCGGATGCGGTGGTGGCGGCTTTGCCGGTTTCGTCGCGCCAATCCGCCCGCGCCGAGATCGGGTTGACCGTGGGAAAACTGATCGTGGTCAGGTCGTCGATGCCGCGGCGCAACACGGTTTCGCGCCACAGATCGTCCATATAGGGCAGCAATGCCCGCAACCCCGGAACGGTGGGATGGACATCGCAATCGACCGGGGTCTGGAGCGTCATCGCTGATTGCCCTTCGCGCCTAGCTAGAGCGGGTTTACCCTGACTGGTAACGGAGAACCACTCTGGCGTTTTGTTTGATCGAATGATTGGCGCGCTGCTGTTGCCAAAGGGTCGAAACAACGACCCATCGGCGCTGCAACTCCGTCATGACGGCCGCGGGGCCGCCACCCACCACGTCCGTAGCCGCGGCATGGGAACGTGATGGATGTCGAACCACGCCGGCATGACGGGGATACACCGGTCGGCAGGTCGATCTTCCGCCGGCTGGCATTGCGTTCCGCTCAATGTGATCATGCGTCAGAGCGGTTTCAGCCTGACTGGAAACGGCAAACCGCTCTGGCTCTTTGTTTGATCGCATGATTCACGCACTGCTACGTTCCGCTCAGCACGATCATGCGCTAGCCGGGCAGCTTCACCATCACATCCTCGCCCTCGATCTTCGTCTCGTAGACGACCAGGTCTTCATCGGCCGGGGCGGACATCGCCTTGCCGGTGCGGATATCGAACTGGGCCGCGTGCAGTGGGCACTCGATGCAGCCATTCTCCAGCCAGCCTTCCGACAGCAGCGCGTATTCGTGGCTGCATACGTTGGTCGTGGCGCAGTACTCACCACCGGGAAGATGGTAGACGGCGACTTCCTTCTCGCCGACACGCAGGCCGAGAACCTTGCC
>CAMBXJ010000315.1 GCA_945871455.1 Asaia bogorensis | reverse complement strand
GGCGCCACCATCGGCATGGCCGGCCCCGCCATGATCGAAGGCGGCGGCCTGGGCGTCTATCGCCCCGAGGAAGTCGGCCCGATGAGCGTGCAGGTCCCCAACGGCGTCGTCGACATCCTGGTGAAGGACGAGGCCGCGGCGGTGCAGGTCGCCCGTCAGTACATGTCGTATTTCCAGGGCCGCACCACGGACTGGACCTGCCCGGACCAGCGCAAACTCCGCCATGTGGTGCCTGAAAACCGCCTGCGCGGCTACGACATGCGCGCCTTGATCGAGACCCTGGCCGATGACGGCTCCTTCCTGGAAATCCGCAAGGGGTTCGGCCACGGCATGGTCACCGGCTTCATCCGCATCGAGGGCCGGCCCATGGGCGTCGTCGCCAACAACCCAATGCACCTGGGCGGCGCGATCGACAGCGACGCGGCGGACAAGGCGGCGCGGTTCATGCAGTTGTGTGACGCGCATGACGTGCCGCTGCTGTCGCTGAACGACAATCCCGGCAACATGGTAGGACCCGAGGCGGAGAAAACCGCGCTCGTCCGCCATTGCTGCCGCACCTACCTGATCGGCGCCAACCTCACGATCCCGACTTTCTTCGTGATGACCCGCAAATCCTACGGGTTGGGAAAACTGGCGATGACCGGCGGGTCCATGCGGGTCGGCGTGTTCTCCATCGCCTGGCCCACCGGGGAGTTCGGCGGCATGGGCCTGGAAGGCCAGGTGAAGTTGGGCCGTCGCCGCGAGCTGGCCGCCATCGCCGATCCCGCCGAACGCCTGGCCGCCTACGAAGGGATGGTGGCAGAGCTTTACCAGCACGGCAAAGCCCTGAACGCCGGCAGTTTGTTTGAGGTGGACGAGGTCGTCGATCCCGCCGACACCCGCCGCTGGATCGTCGCCGGCCTGCGCTCCATGCCCCCGGTCCCGGTGCGGGAGGGTAAGAAGCGCCCGTGTGTCGATGGGTGGTGAGGGGAATTCCGAGGTTAGCGGGAGGCACCGCCAGAGCGAAAATCCCCCGCCTCCCGTTGCGGGAGGGGTTGGGGGAGAGGTTTTGCGGCAAGTTCTGTCCGGTTTTACCCCTCCCCCCAACCCCCTCCCGCAAGGGGAGGGGGAGAATCTTTCCCTCTTTCCACTCCCCCCACCAACCCCCAGCCCCCAACCCTACTGCCCCCGCCCGAACCCACCCAACGCCCGCATCCAAACCACCACCCCCGCAGCCCCGGCATCGGGATTGCCAATCGCCCGCTCCCCCAAATAACTGGCCCGCCCCAACCGAGGATGCATCGAAGCCGTTGCGGCAAGCCCGGCCTCGGCCGCGACAATGGCATCGTCCCATGCCGCCTCGATCGAAACACCCCGATCCAGCGCCGCGGCAAACGCCTCCGCGGCCGGGTGAAGGGCATCCAGCATCGTCCGATCGCCCCGACGCGCCCCGCCGAGTTCGGCAATCGCGGCGATGGCACCAACAAACGCCTGCGACCAATCCCGCGCGGTCGGCACACCGTCGGACGGCAGATGCGTCGACGCCCGTAACAGGGCGGTGGCATAGAACGGGCCGGAACTCCCCCCGATCGCCCGCCGTAACGCCCCGGCGACTGCGATCAGGCTTCGCGTCGGATGGCTCCACGCGGCATCGGGCAGCGCACGGATGGCGGCGGCGCCGCGCATCAGGCTGATCCCCAGATCGCCATCCCCCGCGATACTGTCCAGCGCCGTCAGCTCGGCTTCCGCCGCGTCCAGCGCCATCGCCACGGCGTGCGCCATGTCCCGCAACCTTGGATCGACGGGCGCACTGTCAGGTCCAACCGCCTCAACGCCTCCCGCCCCGATGCCCCCCACCTTGATGCCCCCCGCCTTGATGCCCACCGCCCCGACGACCCGACGAGCGTCCGGGATATGCCCGGCACCCGCCCAGGCCGGCGCGGACGCGGCCGCGTCCAGGCGCCCCAGCCGATCCGCGTCCAAAATCATCACCGACAGAGAGCACCCCGGCATTTCCAGCGCGGTCAGGAAATTGCCGCTCCAGGCCCGCTTCACGGTCAGGCCCCAGCCGCGCAGCACCGTCAGCGCGTGCCGCCCAATGATCGCCAGTTCCATCGGGGGCGTTCCACCCAGCCCGTTGACCAGCAGCGCGACATGGTGCCCCGCCCGCAGGCCATGGTCGTCCCGAATGGTCGTCAAAATCCGCAGCACGATGGCATCGGCGGTTTCCCGCCGCACCCGCGAAACGCCAGGCTCGCCATGGATGCCCAGACCCAGTTCCATCTGGTCATCGGCCAGGGTGAAACCGGGTGTGCCCGCCGCCGGCACGATGCAGGCGCCCAGACCGACCCCCATCGTCGCCACTGCCGCCGCCGCGTGGCGAGCCTCATGCGCCACATCCGCCAGAGGCAACCCGGCCGCCGCGGCCGCACCGGCGACCTTATGCACCAGCACCGTCCCGGCAATGCCGCGGCGGCGCTCCGGCGGCACTGTGTCACGCAAGGCCACGTCGTCGGCGACCACCACGACCTCGCACGGGATGCCGTCCATCCGCGCCAGTTCGGCGGCCAGCCCGAAATTCAGCCGATCGCCGGTGTAGTTCTTCACGATCAGCACCGCGCCCGCCGGCCCCGCGACGGCGCGAATGCCCGCCAGCACGGCATCGACGCTGGGGGACGTGAACACATCCCCCGCGATCGCCGCGTGCAGCATCCCGGGACCGACATAGCCGGCATGGGCGGGCTCGTGCCCGGTGCCGCCGCCGGACAGCACCGCGACCCCTCTTGCTTCGGGAACGTCCGGGATATCGGCCCGCAGGATGACACCGTCTTCGGCCAGCAGCGCCTGCCCCGGGGCAAAATCGGCGAACCCCTCCAGCATCTCCCGCATCGCGGCCCGAGGATCGTTGAGGAACTTGCGCATGGCGGACCCGCCTCCCGTCTGGTCGCCCCACGCTATCGCATTTTCCCGGCGCTGCCAGCGTGCGGGAGCTGCCAGCGTGCGCGGGCGCCGATGCGGCTCGCTTGCCCCCGGCGGACAACCGGAGCATGAACCGGGCGATGTCCGATCCCACACGAGAAGCCGCCTTCGATCTGTTGACCGCCGTGCTGGAACGCCGCCGCCCGTTGGAGGAGGCGCTGACCGCCCTGCCACCCATCCCCACCCGGGATCGCGCCGCCGCGCATAGGCTGGCCGCCGCGGTGCTGCGCCGGATCGGCACCCTCGATGCGATCGTGGAGCCTTATCTGCGCAAGGAGCCCCCGGCCCCCGTCCGCGTCATCCTCCGCATCGGCGCCGCCGGTCTGGTTCTGCTGGGCACGCCCAGCCATGCCGCCGTCGCGACCGCCGTTGCCCTGGCGCGCGCGCGTGGCCTGACCCCGTTCGCCGGCCTGATCAACGCCGTGCTGCGCAAGGTCGCGACCAACGGCGTGGCCGCCCTGGCCGAACTGGACAGTCCACGCCTGGACACGCCCACCTGGCTCTGGTCGTCCTGGGGCGACGACGCCCGCGCCATCGCCGTCGCGCACCAGACCGAGGCGCCGCTGGATCTGACCCTGAAGCCCGGAACGCCGGTCCCGGACGGTGCCTGCACCCTGCCGACCGGATCGATCCGCTATCCCGCCGGCACCGCCGTCACCGACATTCCGGGCTTTGCCGACGGCGAACTCTGGGTCCAGGACGCCGCGGCCGCGCTCCCCGCCGCTCTGCTGGCCCCGCATGCGGGGGAGCGCATCGCCGATCTCTGCGCCGCGCCCGGCGGCAAGACCGGCCAGATCGCCGCCGCGGGGGCAACTGTCTTCGCCGTCGAGCGGGATAAATCCCGCCTTCCCCGTCTGGTCGAGAACATGAAGCGCTGGGGCCTGACCGCCGAGGTCGTGCATGCGGACGCGACCGTCTGGACCCCGCCCGACCGGTTCGACGCGGTCCTGCTCGATGCGCCGTGCAGCGCCACCGGCACCATTCGCCGGCACCCGGATGTGTCGCGCCTGAAGCGTCAGGCCGATCTGAAGACGCTGACCGATTCGCAGGACCGGCTGCTGGAAGCCGCCATCCGGATGCTGCGACCGGGCGGACGCCTCGTGTACTCCGTCTGCTCCCTGCAACCGGAGGAGGGCTTTCCGCGGCTCCAGGCTGCCATCGCCCGCGGCGGCGTCCGGTTGGACCCGTTCAGCCGCGACGAACTGCCCGGCCTGCCGGAAGCCATCACCCCCGCCGGAGTCGCGCGCACGCACCCGGCGATGTGGCCGGACCGGGGCGGTCTGGACGGGTTTTTTATCGGCCGGTTGATAAAGTTATAGACCGATCCGACCGTGGGATTGCCGGTCGAGCGGCACGTTTCAGGCGCCCGGGATTGATGGTGCGGGCCGTTTGGCGGCCCTGGATAATAGCGTAATATCAAATACATGATTCCGCTCGCCGGTGCCGGCTCGGCCCGCGTCGCGGCCCGATACGGCATGTACCTGCCGCATCGCCGAACGACATCGCGCCTCAACGCATATTGTGCGCCATCCGCCAGGGTCGCTAGAACGGGCGACATGGCCTTTTCGCACGCACGGCGTATCACCATCGCACCGAGCCTGCTCGCCGCCGACTTCGGTCGACTGAGGGAGGAGGTCGCGGCCATTGAGGCCGCGGGCGCCGATTGGCTGCATCTGGACGTCATGGACGGGCATTTCGTGCCCAATCTCAGCTTCGGTCCGCCGATCCTGGCCGCCTTGCGCAAGCACACGAAGCTGCCCTTCGACGTGCATCTGATGATCCAGCCGGTCGATCCGTTTCTGCGCGCCTTCGTCGATGCCGGGGCCGACCATATCAGCCTGCATCCCGAGGCCGGGCCGCATCTGCACCGGTCCCTGCAAGCCATCAAAGGCTTCGGAAAGCGTGCCGGGGTGGTGCTTAATCCAGCGACCTCGGTGGATACCGTTGCGTGGACGCTCGATCTGGTTGACATCATCCTGGTGATGTCTGTGAACCCCGGATTCGGCGGGCAGAGCTTTCTGCCTTCGCAACTGCCCAAGATCGCGGCCCTGCGCCGGATGATCGACGATTTCGTGGCCGGCGGCGGACACGCGATCGCCCTCGCCGTCGATGGTGGGATCACCCCCGCCACGGCGCCCGGCGTACTGGCGGCCGGGGCGGATACGCTGATCGCCGGCACCGCCGTGTTCGGAGCCTCCGATTATGCCGCCGCCATTGCCGCCCTTCGCCCGAACATGCCCACATCGGACCCGTCCCAACCGAACCCGTCCCCATCGGACCCGTCCCCATCCGATCCACCCAAGGGGGGGGCGTCAGCGTGAGCGGGACCGATCCCCGCCGGTGGCTGAGAGACGCTCGGCGCATGGTCGCGCGCCTGCCCAGCCTGCGCATGGGCCGGGTGCCGGATGCGCCGGCGCTGCCGGTGCGTGATCCCTGGCCGGGCGATCCCGTGCGCGGGGCGCGCCTACTGCGGGGAGAACTGGAATCCGGCGGGGCCGTCTGCGCCCTGAAACCGGGCGAATGGGGGGCGGGATCCGTCGTGCTGCGCGCCAGCGCCCACGGTTTCGGCTGGCTCCGCGACCTTCGCGCGCTGGGCACCGA
>CAMBXJ010000314.1 GCA_945871455.1 Asaia bogorensis | reverse complement strand
CAGCACCGCCCATTTGAACCGCCGTACGGGTCCCGTGACCGATTTCGGGTAGACTCGAACACGATTGGCAAAGAGGTGCTCACCCGCCTCTTCCTGCTGAAGTTGCCGTTGACGCTCAATATGGGACACGGTCTGTCCTACTCCCCGCCGCCCATGCCGTGGACATAGAGGGTCAGGGCCTTGATCGTGCCCTCATCGAGGCGCGTGTTCCAGGCCGGCATCATGCCCAGTTTCGGGTTGCTGATCTGAGCCATCACGGACGCCAGGTCAGACCCGTAAAGATGCGCCCGGGACGCCAGGCGTGGAGCGCCAAGCTCCCGGTTGCCTTCGGCGTTGGGGCCGTGACAGACGGCACAGTTCTCGACAAAGAGAGCGGCACCGGCCTTGGTGTCCTTGCCAGCGATCGGCGTGCCGTAAAGCGTCATGACATATTCCGCGACGGCCTGGATTTCGGCCGGCTTCAACATGGCATCCACGCCGAACCGCGGCATCGGCCCCTGGCGCGAGTCCGCATGGGCAGAGCGTATCCCGACGGTGAGCGTCTTCTCGATGTCCTCCAGGGTGCCGCCCCAGATCCAATTGCCGGCCGCCAGCGCCGGGTACCCGGGATTGCCGCCACCACCGGCGCCATGACAGGGCTGACAGTTTTCCGCGAAGGCGATACGCCCGGCGGTCTGTGCAATCGCCACCAATTGCGGGTCCTTGCGAATTTCCGCGTAGGACATCGCATTGATCCGGTCCATGTGCACGGCTCGCTGCTTCGCCACCGCCGCGACATCGGCTTTCACCGCATCTCTCGTGGTATATCCCAGGACACCGTGAAAATGCGTGTTGAACCAGGGTACCGACGGATAGAGCACACAATAGACGACGGCCCACACGATCGTTGCATACAGGATATAGATCCACCATTTGGGCAGCGGCTGGTTCAACTCCTTCAGCCCATCCCACTCATGCCCGGTGGTCATGTGGCCGCTGATGGAGTCCTTTTCGATCTTGGTCGGCACCGTGGCTTCTCCTCAGCGATCGTCTTCAAGGGGGATGCGACCGTCACGCTCGAACCGGGACTTGCGCCCGGGCCAGAACGTGGTGGCGACGATCATCACGAAAACACCCATCATCAACACGACGGAATGATGCTGTATCCATTGGAGGATAGACATGATCTCGGTCATCCGCCGCTCCTATTGCCGTAGGTTTTCGTTGGCGGGATCGGCGAAATCCACCATGGTGCCGAGCACTTGCAGGTAGGCGACGAGGGCATCCAGTTCGGTGACGACCCGACCGTCGCCCGGCACCGTGATCGCCTTGGGATAGCGCTTCAACAGAGCCTCGTTATCCGCCGCTGGATCGGCCTGCGTCTTCAGGTCCGCGATCGCCGCCACGATCTGCTCGTCTGTATAGGGCACACCGACCGCCCGCTGCGCTTGCAGGCGCGGCACCAGATCGGCGGTCGACAGCGGCGTGCGGGCCAGGAACCCGTAACGGGGCATCAGCGATTCCGGCACCACGCTCTGCGGGTTGATCAGATGCGCATAGTGCCAGTCGCTGGAGTATTTGCCGCCGACACGCGCCAGATCTGGGCCAATGCGCTTCGATCCCCACTGGAACGGGTGGTCATACATGCTCTCGGCCGCGATCGAGTAATGGCCGTAGCGTTCCACCTCATCGCGCAGGGCGCGAACCTGCTGGCTATGACAGTTGTAGCACCCTTCCCGAATGTAAATGTCACGCCCGCGGGATTCGAGCGGGGAATAGGCGCGCACGCCCTTCACATGCTCCACCGTGGTTTCGATCGTGAACAGGGGGATGATTTCCACCAGGCCGCCGACCGAAATCGTCAGCAATGTGAACACCAGCAGAAGAAAGCTGTTCTTCTCGATGGTTTCATGACGGATGAACATTGCCTCAGGCTCCCGCCACGGCCAGGCCGTCCGCCGGGACGGCGCGAGGCTCCGTCTCTGGACTGCGCACGGTCTGGATCAGATTGTAGACCATGATCAGGGCTCCGGTCAGGAACAGCAGGCCGCCGATCAGACGGATCACGTAGTAGGGGTGCACCGCGTTGACCGATTCGGCGAAGGAGTATTGCAGGAAGCCGAACTGGTCGTAGGCGCGCCACATCAGGCCCTGCATGATGCCCGCCACCCACATCGACGTGATGTAGAAGACGATGCCCAGGGTCGCGATCCAGTAGTGCCAGGACGCGAGGCGGGTGGAATATAGACCCTGGCGTTTCCACAGCACCGGCACCAGGTAGTAGAAAGCGCCGAAGGTAATGAAGGCGACCCAGCCCAGCGCGCCGGAATGGACATGGCCGATGCCCCAGTCTGTATAATGCGACAGAGCGTTGACGGCCCGGATCGACATCACCGGGCCTTCGAATGTGGACATTCCGTAGAAGCCGACAGCGGTGACGGAAAAGCGCAGACCGGGATCGGTGCGCAGTTTATCCCACGCGCCCGACAAGGTCATGATGCCGTTGATCATGCCACCCCAGGACGGCATCCACAGCATGATCGAAAACGCCATGCCCAGGGTCTGCGTCCAGTCAGGCAAAGCGGTCCAGTGCAGATGATGCGGGCCGGCCCAGATATACATGAACACCAGCGACCAGAAATGCACGATGGATATGCGGTAGGAGTAGACCGGTCGGTTCGCCGCCTTCGGAATGAAATAATACATCATCCCAAGGAACCCGGCGGTCAGAAAAAACCCGACGGCGTTATGGCCATACCACCACTGGATCATCGCGTTCTGCACGCCGGAAGCCACGTTGTAGCTCTTCGCGGCAAACACGCTCGCCGGCAGGGCCAGATTGTTAACGATGTGCAGGACGGCGATCGTCAGGATGAACGCCATAAAGAACCAGTTGGCAACATAGATGTGCGGCTCTTCCCGGCGCAGGATCGTGCCGATGAAGACCACGGCGTACAACACCCACACCAGCGTCAGGAACAGATCCAGATGCCATTCAGGTTCGGCATATTCCTGCCCCTGGCTGAACCCCATCACATAGGACAGTGCTGCCATCACGATGAAAAACTGATAGCCCCAGAATATGAAATTCGCCAAAGCCTCCCCGCCGAACAGCCGCGCTCGGCATGTCCGCTGGACCACGTAAAAGGACGTGGCGAAGAGAGCACAGCCGCCAAACGCGAAAATGGCCGCGGATGTGTGGACAGGTCGCAACCGGCCGAAATTGGTAAACGGCAGCCCCAGGTTCAACACCGGCCAGGCGAGCTGGGCGGCCAGAACAACCCCGACCAGAAACGCCACAACGCCCCAGAACATCGACGCGATGACGAATTTTCGGACAACGTCTTCGTTGTAGACGACAACACGCTCAGCCATGATGCCCAACTCCGCTGCGCGCGGCGTCCAGTTTGTCGTAATGAGATCGTATCTGCCCGAACACGAAGACGACGGCGAAGCCCGCCAGGCCAAGTCCAAACACATGCATGCCGTCATCGGTCGCGCCGGCCGCGAGTATCAGGCCGATCAGTCCGAGGACGATCATCAAGAGAGCGACCATGATGTCGCTGACGGAAGTATCCATTGGGTCGACTCCAGTGATGACCGCTGATGTTCGATAGGAGGGTTTCTCGGGGTGGGTATCTTGGGCGTGCTGACCGCCACGATGCCGGCGTCGAAAGCTCCTGGCATTGACGTGGATCAATGACCGCGACGCAGCCGCGCCCTATCAGCCTCGGATGGACGATGCGTGGGTCAGGCTTGCGGCATGGTGCGGTGCTGTGCCTTTGGGGAGCGGCCTCGGCCTGGGCATGTTTCTTGTCGGCGCCGGAGGCAGCGTGACCCACTGCGCCCCCATGTGCGGCGGATTCGTGCTCGGACAGGTCGCCGATCGCATCGCTCGGCTGCCCGGCTCACGGCTCTGCGAATGGCGCCGGATCGAGGCCGCGGCCTTGATCCCCTATCACCTCGGGCGTTTAACGACCTATGCCGCGCTGGGAGCCGTCGCCGGGATCGGTGGATCGCTCCTGAGTCGGATACCGTATCTATCGCCGCTTCTGCTGGCCCTCGGTGCCATCCTGTTCCTGAGTCTGGCAGCGCGGCATGGTCCGGCGTGGCTGCGCGTCCTTCATGTCGCGCCCCCCCGCTTCGGCGGGTGGATGACCCGCCTCGCTCCTCGTCCAGCCGAACCAACGCCGCTGACGACTTATTGGCTCGGTGTGTGTCTCGGGTTCCTGCCGTGCGGGTTGCTTTACGCGGCGCTGGCAATCGCAATGGGGGCGGGCCACCCCGGGTTGGGTGCATTGGCCATGGTCGCGTTTGGCCTTGGCACCGTGCCGGCTTTGATCGTGGTCGCCGTCGCCGGCAGTTCCGCCGGAGTCCGCTGGGGACGATTTATCGCTCAGGTCGCGCCGCTGGCGATGCTGGCCAATGCGGCGTTTCTGATCCTGCTTGCGGCGCGCGGCCTGGCTCTGGGGTAGAGTGCGCCCGACGCGGTCGGTTCGTTTACGGCGCCGCCGCCTGTTTCGCGATTTTCACGCCCGCGGCTTCCTCATAGAACCGCAGCATCTCGTGAATGTCGCCGTTGCGCCCGAACCGCTCGATCCCCCTGCGGTAGTTGCGCAGAATCAACGGCGTCAGGGTCAGATCCTCGAACCCGTCGCCAGCCAGCTCCGCCGCTAGCGCCACGTCCTTTTCCATCAGCGCCATGGTGAATCGCGCCGCGAAATCATCGGTGAATATGTTGTTCGGCAACACCGTCATCGTCGCGTTGTTCCGACCGGATGACTTGTTGATCATGTCCACCACCACGACCGGGTCGAGCCCATTCCTGGCGGCGATCGCAACCGCCTCGAACGCCAGCAGGCGGTTGGCGGCGGACATCATGTTGTTCAGCGCCTTCAACGTATGGCCCGCGCCCAACGGACCGACATGCGCCGTGTTCGGGCTGATGACCGTCAGCACCGGCGCCACCCGGCCGTATTGTTCCGGCGTGCCGCCAACCATGATCGCGATGGTGCCGGCGTCCGCGCCCCGAGGCCCGCCGCTGACGGGAGCGTCGATCAACGCGATACCGGCCGCTTCCAGCTCCTCCGCCATGGCCCGGGTCGCGGCCGTTGCTCCGGACGTCTGATCGACGATCATGCCGCCGGCCTTCAAGCCTCGGACCAGCCCGTGATTGTCACCGAAAATCACGTCCTTCACCTGCGCGGATGTGGGTAGACAGGTCAGCACGATATCGGACACCGCCCCGACCGCGGCCGGCGAATCCGCCACGACGGCGCCCAGAGCGGCAAATTCGGCGCGACGTTCCGGCGACAGATCGTAGACAGTCAGCGTGTGCTCGCGCAACAGACGGCGGGCCAGCGCGCCGCCCATGACACCAAGGCCGACATAGCCGATGCGGGGTTTATCCATGGTCGGTTTCCTTTCGTTGATTCCGTGCCGCTATTGACGGCCCTTGTGTCGGCCTGACCGCCCGATCCGCCGGGGTCGGACCATCAGCGGTAACAGGACGGACGGGACGCGAAGACGCCGCCCTTCCGAAGTGCCTCCGCCTCAAACACGACCATCGACGGCGTCTGGTCGGGA
>CAMBXJ010000313.1 GCA_945871455.1 Asaia bogorensis | reverse complement strand
GGCTATGTCTGCGCCATCCGCGCCGCCCAACTGGGTCTGCGCGTTGCCTGCGTGGAAAAGCGCGCCACCTTGGGCGGCACCTGCCTGAACGTGGGCTGCATCCCGTCCAAGGCGCTGCTGCAATCCTCGGAAGAATACGACCATGCGCGACACGCGCTGGCCGATCATGGCGTGCTGGTGGACGGCGTAAAGCTGGACCTGGCCCGCATGCAGGCCCGCAAGGCCGAGGTCGTGGGCGCCAACGTCAAGGGCATCGAGTTCCTGTTCCGCAAGAACAAGGTCACCTGGCTGAAAGGCACCGGCCGCATCGCAGCCTCCGGCCAGGTGGACGTGGACGGCACGGTCCACACCGCGAAACACATCGTCATCGCCACCGGCAGCGAAAGCGTGCCGCTGGCGGGGGTGGAGGTCGATGAAAGGCGCATTGTCACCTCCACCGGCGGGCTGGAGATCGCCACCGTCCCGGGACATATGGTCGTGATCGGCGGCGGCATCATCGGCCTGGAACTGGGCAGCGTCTGGCGCCGCCTGGGCGCCGAGGTCACCGTCATCGAATTCCTCGACCGGATCGTGCCGACCATGGACGGCGAGGTCGCGACGGCGTTCCAGCGCATCCTGATGAAGCAGGGGATCAAATTCCGCCTCGGCACCAAGGTGACCGCGGCCCAGGTCGGCGATGCCGGTGTCAGCCTGACGGTGGAACGGGTCAAGGACGCCGCGACCGAGACGTTGCAGGCCGACATCGTCCTGCTCGCCATCGGCCGGAGACCGTTTCTTGAGGGACTAGGTCTGGACGAAATCGGCGTGGAGTGCGACCCGCGTGGTCGGGTCAAGACGGATGCGCATTACGCAACCAACGTTCCCGGCATCTATGCCATCGGTGACGCGATCGACGGACCGATGCTGGCGCACAAATCGGAGGAAGAAGGCGTCGCCCTGGCCGAACGCCTGGCCGGGAAGGCGGGCCATGTGAATTACGCGGTGATCCCGGGGGTGGTTTACACGTGGCCGGAAGTCGCCTCGGTAGGCGAGACGGAAGAAGTCCTGAAACAGGCCGGTATCGCTTACAACGTGGGAAAATTCCCGTTTACCGCCAACGGGCGCGCCCGGGCGATGGGCGAAATGGACGGATTCGTGAAGTTGCTCGCGGACAAGACGACGGACCGGCTGCTGGGCGCGCATATCATTGGGCCGGATGCCGGGACCCTGATCGCGGAACTTGCCACCGCGATGGAGTTCGGTGCCTCGGCCGAGGACGTGGCCCGGACCTGCCACGCGCATCCGAGCCTGAACGAGGCCGTGAAGGAGGCCGCCTTGGCGGTGGACGGGCGGGCACTGCATATTTGACGCGGGGTGACGTGACGCCGGTGGTGTGGCCGCGGCATTCCAACATCGCGAAATCAGATGCCGACCGAAGAAATTTTTTTCTCCACCGCGTGTGTGGGGGGAATTTTCTCCGTTGCCGAGATGTGTGAAGACCGCGGCCAATAGGATTGAGGTCATCGAACCTCGGCACCGGTCGCCTTGGTCGCGTCACCACAGGGAAGGCTCCTGTCGTGCCGGATGGTGGCAACCAGCGATGCCGACCGCCAAGGATCGAGGCTCGCCACACCAACCCCTTCTTCGTGCCCTTCGTGCCTTCGTGGTGAAAAATCGCCGACGCAACCAAGGACTCCGGGCCGATCCGGCAGGCGATGACTGGATGGGCCCGCATGCGCCTCAGGTCCGCGATTTTCCACCACGAAGGCACGAAGGCCACGAAGGAGGGGCTGAAGCGACCCCCACCGCCGGTGGACGCCATCCCGGCACTGGCGGAAACCGGCGGCTCCCAATAGAGCGAACGCGACAACAGCCCAAAGAAACGACCACCATGCCCATCGTCGACGTCCGGGAGATCACGCAGCCGATCGCCTCTCCCATCCGCAACGCCTATATCGACTTCAGCAAGATGGCCACGGATCTGGTGGCCAATACCTGATCCGCTTCTTCGTTCCACTGTCGATGCCGATGTCGAGCACCCTGGTCATTCCGTGGACCCCGGGTTCGGCGATGCTGCTGGTTCCCAAGGGTGCCCTGGCGTTCACCACCTTGCTGGCACTGGTGGCGCTCGGTTTCACGTTCAAGTCCAATTTCCCGGGTTCCATGTCGACCGGCACGCCGATCGCCCGGATCGTGTCGATCGGATATTTTTACTTGGTCTCGGTGCCAATCCTTATAATGTTCATTTTCCAGAATGATGTGGGCCGGGCGAAGCGCCATCCCAATATCTGCCTCGAACACAGCGGGTTCGGCGAACACCAGACGATAGGCATCCATGACAAGGCTCTGTCCGGATCGGGGGCAACCTCCTCGAAATTCACGATCCCTTAACTTCAGGTCCCTATCCTGGCGCACGCGGACCACGGTCCTGCGACTTTTGCCGCGTCGCCGTCGTTGCCGTCGTCCATGTATGCAGGAGGTTACCTTGACTGAGAGCGCGCTTCATTCCCCGGTCCCGAAAACCGGGCGCCGTCGCCTGACCGGCAGCATCAAAGGCATGTTGTTTGCCTGCACCGGCGTGTTGTCGCTCCTGCTCGTCACGGCGTTCAGTTGGGACGCAACCCAGGCGTGGCACCATTTCCAGGCTGCTCGGCAGATGCAGGCGTTCGACAAAGGCGCCAATATGCTCGTTGGGGGGCTGTTCGAAGTCCTGATGGAGCGGCTTTACACCAACAATGGTCTGCAGGGCGCGGGACCCGCCGAACCGGCCTTGCTGAAGGAGATCGAGGCACGCCGCAAGATCGTGCAAGAAAAATATCAGCCCGGGCTCGCGGACCTGAAGGAACGGGAGTTTCCGGACAAGCCAGCGCTGATCGCCGCCTTGGACACCGCATTGGCCAAGGCGGATCAGTATCGGGCACAGGCCGACAAGGCGCTGGGCCTGCCACGCGATCAACGCGATGCCAACCTGGTGAAAACATTCATTCCGGTGATCACCGACTCGGTGAATGCGTCGTTGAATCTCTGATTCAGCGCCCTGCATCGCGCCGCCCAGGACGATCCCGCGCTCGCCCGTCTGGCCACGATCAAGGAGATCGGCTGGAAGATGCGGGACTTCGCTGGCTTTGAACGATCCAACATCTCCCAGGCCATTGCCTCGGGACAGCCTGTCCCCGCCGCTTCCCTGGGCGCCAATGCCGTAGCCCGGGCGCGGGTTGCGGTACTCTGGCAGCAGCTTGAAAACCTGACCCGCGACAAGACGACGCCTCCCGCCATCCGCCAGGCCATGGAGGGCGCCCGAGATCAGTATTTCGGCGCCTTCTACCGGCTGGCCGAGGATATGAAACAGCGCGGCGAAGACGGTGGCAAATACGGAACCACGGCGTCCGATTATGTCGCTACCACCACCCCCCAGCTCGGCACCCTGCTCAACGTGATGTATGCGGCGGGTTCGGCCAGCGAGGCTTACGCGGAGCAACTCGCCGCCGAGGCGCGCACCGCGTTGGTGGTGATGGCATCCATCGCGGTCTTTGGCCTGCTGGCCGCCATCGGGACCTTGGTCCTGATCACGCGCCGGGTTGCAACGCCGCTGACAACCATGACCGCTGTCATGAGCCGTCTGGCCGAAAACGACACCTCGGTGGAAGTCCCGGCGCGCGATCGCGGGGATGAGATTGGCGCGATGGCCCGCTCGGTTCAGGTGTTCAAGGACAACCTGATCGAGAACAATCGTCTGACCGCCGAAAAGGCCGTCGATCAGGCCGCCAGGGACCGCCGCCAGGCGGCGATGGACCGCCACACGCGGGATTTCGGCACCTCCGTGTCCGGCGTCATGGCAAGCCTGGTGCAATCCTCCGCCGACATGCGCGCCGCCGCGACGGAAATGTCCGAGGCGGCAAACCGGACCAACCTCAGCACCTCCAGCGCCGTCGAAGGCGTCAATACATCGTCGCGCAACCTCAACTCCGTTGCCGTGGCGGCCGAACAGATGGCCGCCAGCATCAACGAGATCAGCCAGCAGGTGGCTCATGTGACCTCGGCGGTGACCCAGGCCGTCGACCGTGCCGCCGCCACCGATGCAAAGGTCGCGGGCATGGCGGAGGCCGCGGACCGGATCGGCGATGTGGTGCGGCTGATCACCGACATCGCCTCGCAAACCAACCTGCTGGCACTGAACGCGACCATCGAGGCCGCACGGGCCGGCGATGCCGGCAAGGGCTTCGCCGTGGTCGCCGGCGAGGTGAAGAGCCTGGCCGCCCAGACCGCCCGCGCGACCGAGCAGATCGGCGCTCAGATCGTCGCGATCCGTGGCGCCACCAGCGAGGCCGTGACCGCGGTGCATGAGGTCAGCCTCGCCATCGGTCAGGTGGAATCGGTCGCCGGCGCGATCGCCGCGGCGGTGGAGGAACAGGCCGCCGCGACCCAGGAGATCAGCAGCAGCGTGCAGACTGTGACCCAGGCCACCGCTGCCGCCGCGGAATCGATGGAACAGGTGCTGTCGATCGCGGGGCGGACGGATACGATCAGCCAGTCGGTTCTGACAGCGGCGGGTGGGGTCGGCGAGACCGCCGATACCTTGCGGACCGAGGTCAACGAATTCCTGGCCGCCATGAGCCGTGGGAACGCGGATGAGCGGCGGGCCTATGAGCGCATTGCCGGCGCCGGCGCCATGGCAACCTTGCATATCGCCGGGCAGCATGAGCTGAAGGCTGTCATCAAGAACATCTCGCTGGGCGGCATGTCGATGGGATCGGACAGCCCGGCGCCATCCGGTACCGAAGCGCAGGTCGAGCTTCCGACCGGCGGCAAGGTGTGGGGTCGTGTCGTGCGATCGGATGGCGGTGAGTTGGGCATTTCGTTCCGCCAGGATGCCACGACCCTGGCCCTGGTTACCAAAACTCTCGATGCGATCAGACGGACCCTGCAGAAGGAGGCAGCCTGAACTGCGTGACGCGCCCCCGGACAAGGGCAGATCGTTGCGGCGCCTCTGGTCAAACCCGCAAGCGATGACCGCGGCGCCGTGGCCAACCAGGCTGGCCTGACACCGCCATCCCGGCCTATGATCGCCCTCGGTGGAAGTAACCCACTGGAAGCAACACAGAAGGGCAGGGCCAGGATGGCAAACGATCCAATCGTCGACGCAACCGCGCTTTCAGGTCTCGGCCCCATCCGCTACCTGGACGCGCGCGATCAGGCCGCGTTCGATGAAGGTGCCGCGCCGAACGCGGTGCGTGTCGCCTCCGACGCATGGGACATCGCGGCCAAGGCGGCTGGGGTCGGCTTCCACGACCTGGCGCATTGGGAACGGGAGATCGCTGCCCTCGGCCTGGACGATACCATGCTGGCCGCCGTCTACGACAATGGCGGCATGACCAACGCCGCCCGCGTCTGGTTCATGTTGCAGCATTACGGCGCGCGCGCTGTGATCATCAATGGCGGCTGGCCGGCGATGCAGTCGCTGTCGCTGCCGGCGGGCCTGTCCGCATCCTCGACACCGTTCCGCGCGCGGGAGAATGCCGGCGCGGTCGGGCTGGTGGAGCGGACCACGCTCCGCGATCAACTCGACGGCCAGGCGCATGTGTTCGATACCCGCACGCCCAAGGA
>CAMBXJ010000312.1 GCA_945871455.1 Asaia bogorensis | reverse complement strand
CAGTCGTTCAATACGACAACGAGCATGGGCCGGTTGACGCTGAACATCTTGCTCAGCTTCGCCCAGTTTGAGCGCGAGGTGATCGGCGAGCGGGTTCGCGACAAGATCGCGGCCTCGAAGGCGCGCGGCATGTGGATGGGCGGGCCGGTCCCGCTGGGCTACGACGTCCGCGATCGCAAGCTGGTGGTCAACGAGGCCGAGGCTGCGACAGTGCGCCGCGTGTTCGAGGCTTTCGCCACCATCGGCTCCGCCACGCTGCTGGTGCCGGCGCTGCGTGTCGAGGGCCTGCTTACCAAGACCGGCCGGCCGTTCGACAAGGGGGCGATCTACAAGACGCTGAACCTGCGCACTTATCTCGGCCAGGTGACCCATCAGGGGAAGGTCTACCCAGGCGAGCACCAGGCGGTCGTGTCGCTGGAACTGTGGGACCGGGCGCAGGACATCATGCGGGAAAGTCCGCGCGTCCGCGCCAACGAGGCCCGTCGCCAGACGCCGGCCCTGCTGCGCGGCATGATCTTCGGGCCGGATGGCAGGGCGATGTCGCCGACGCACACGCGGAAGCGGGGCAAGCTGTACACCTACTATGTGAGCCAGGCGGTGCTGAAGGGCACCGACGACGGCTGCACGGTCCGGCGCATCTCCGCGGGGGAGATCGAGGCCGCGGTGATGGACCAGGTGCGGGCGCTGCTCCGCCAGCCCGAGGTGGTGATTGGCACGTGGCGCGCGGCGCAGGCCGAGGCGGGCGACCTGACCGAAGCCGAGACACGGGAGGCGCTGGAGCGGCTCGACCCGCTGTGGGAGGAGTTGTTCCCAGCCGAGCAGGCGCGGATCGTGCGGCTGCTGGTTGAGCGTGTGGAGGTCAGCCCGGGCGGTGCGGACATCAAGCTGCGGCTGGACGGGCTGGCCGGCCTGGTTCGGGACCTGCGGGGATCGTCCGTGCATGAGGCCGCCTGATGTCCACGAGCATCACGGTCCGGGTGCCGGTCACCATCCGCAAGCGTGGTGGGCGCCGGGTGGTGGTGGCGCCTGGCGGCGCGCCCTGGTCGGCGCCGCGAGCCCGCATCGACAACACGCTGGTTAAGGCACTGGCGCGGGCCCACCGGTGGACGAAGATGCTGGACGATGGCCGCTACGGGTCGGTCACCGAACTGGCGGCGGGGGAGAAGCTGGATCGGGGCTATCTCGGTCGCATCCTGATGCTGACGCTGCTGGCGCCGGATATCGTCGAGGCGATTATGGATGGGCGCCAGCCGGCGGAGCTTGGGGTGCATGTGCTGCGGGAGGGGTTTCCGATGGAGTGGGGGGAGCAGTGCACGCGCCTGTTCTGAGCCGGGGCGCCGGCATGATGGCCCACGACGGTCATGGTCACCACAAAGTGGCCGTTTCTGCTTCCCTTTGCCATGCAGCGGTGGAACCTGCTGTATACCGGCGCTACGCGTGGGAAGCAGCTGGTGTGGTGCTGATGGGACAGGAGAAGACGGCTATCGCGGTGCGCGATGTGCCAGGACTGCGGCTAACGCCGCATGGTCGTCTCGTGCTGGAGGAAGCGGCGAACCTGCTCGGCCTGGACGAGCGGGCCGCCATGCGGTTGACCAAGGCGTTCGCCGAGAGCACGGGGCGAGGATTGCTACAGCTTGGTGCAGGCGAGGTCGGGCAATTGCTGCCACCCGCCTTCGTCTGGTGGCGCGGCTTCTCGGCGCAGTATGTCGGCGCCCTGTGCCTGCTGTCGCCGGGAACGCCCGGCAATGCGACGATGCCGGAGGTGCCACCACCGACCGAGGCCGAGTTGGCCTCCCTGGTGTTGACCGCGCCGATGATGCCGGGTGCGGAATACATCAGCACCGATCTGTTGGGACTGCTATGGCATGAGATTGGCCAGACCTTCAGCCACGCGCTCGGCGCCGCGAATACCGATCTGCCGAGCTTTCTCAAGAGCCTGAACCCCGCCTGGAACCTGGTCGGGCGGGTGCATTTCAACCTGGCGGAGAATAGGCGCGATCCGGAGCGGCCCTTTGCTTTCATGGCGACCTACACGACGCGGCTTTCCGCCCAAGCCCGCGCGCAGCACGTGCCGCTCGGTCAGGCGCTGCGGGAATATGCGGGGGCGGATAATCGCGACAAGCTGCTGTCCCTGCTGCTGCCGGTGCAGCGTGCGGCGGAAACCTGCGCGTGGCTGAAATCCATGGTCGATGCGGGGGAGATTTTTCATCCCCTGCGCTGGGGCGCCGGCGACGCCGCCCGCTTCCTCGCCAGCGTGCCGGAATTGGAAAGCGCCGGGGTGATTGTGCGCATGCCCGCGACCTGGCGGGCCAGCCGGCCGGGCCGTCCGCAGGTGAGCGCGACCGTGGGCGCGCGCGCACCATCGCGCATGGGGCTGGACGCGGTGATGGATTTCCGCATGGCGGTCACACTCGAGGGGGAGCCTCTGACGGATCAGGAAGTGCACGACTTGCTGGCCGGCACTGAAGGCCTCGTGCTGCTGCGGGGGCAATGGGTGCAGGTCGATCGTGACCGCCTGCGACGTGCCATCGAGCAGTTCCACGCCGCGGAGGCGCTCGCCGCACGGGATGGCCTGACCTTCGCCGAAGCCGTGCGTCTGCTGTCCGGCGCGAGTGTAGCGAAAGTTGCGGACGATCCGCTTGCCGCCGATTGGGCCCGGGTCACCGCCGGCCCCTGGCTGGAGGCAACATTGCGGGCATTGCGTGCCCCCGCAGTCGACGGCGCCGACCCCGGAGCGGCACTGCACGGCACGTTGCGACCCTATCAAAAGGCCGGTGTGGCATGGCTGCAATTGCTGTCGGGCCTCGGCCTGGGGGCCTGCCTTGCGGATGACATGGGGCTGGGCAAGACGATTCAGATTCTCGCCCTGCTGCTGGTGCAGGCGAAGGCCCGGAGGGAGACGAGACCGAGCCTGCTGGTGGCGCCGGCATCGTTGCTGGCCAACTGGTCCGCCGAAATCGAGCGGTTCGCGCCGAGCCTGACCGCGCCGGTGCTGCACCCGTCGGCGATGACGGCGGAGCAGGTGAAGCGGTTCGATGCCGATGACCTGGCGTCGAGCGACCTGGTGATCACCAGCTACGGGTCCTTGCTGCGGCTGCCGGTCCTGGCGCAGACGCGCTGGAATCTAGTTGTGCTGGACGAGGCCCAGGCGATCAAGAACCCGAATGCTAGGCAAACCAAAGCCGCCAAGACGCTGAAGGCCCAGGCGCGCATCGCCTTGACCGGCACCCCAGTGGAAAACCATCTGGGCGATCTGTGGTCCATCTTCGACTTCATCAACCCCGGCCTGCTGGGAACCGCCAAGCAATTCACCAGCTACACCAAGGGCCTGACCGATCGCACAAACAACCCCTATGGCCCCCTGCGCGAACTGGTGCGGCCCTACATCTTGCGCCGAATGAAAACGGACAAGACTGTCATCGCCGATCTGCCGGACAAGACGGAGATCAAGGCGCACTGTAACCTCAGCCGCAAACAGGCGGCGTTGTACGGCCAGACAGTATCCGATCTTGCCGCGGCGCTGGAGGGATCGGACGGCATCCAGCGCAAGGGCATCGTGCTGGCCACCCTGATGAGATTGAAGCAAATCTGCAACCATCCCTCGCAATGGCTGAACGATGGGGTCTGGGCGGAGGACGACAGCGGCAAATGGATGCGCCTGCGCGAGATTGCCGATGTCGTGGCGTCGCGGCAGGAAAAAATGCTGGTGTTCACCCAGTTCCGCGAAATGACCGGCCCGCTGGCCGTCTTCCTCGGCGGCATCTTCAATCGACCCGGCCTAGTGCTGCACGGTGCAACCGCTGTCCGCAATCGCCAAGCCCTGGTGCGCGCCTTCCAGGAGGACGAGACGATTCCGTTCTTCGTCCTGTCGTTGAAAGCGGGTGGCTCCGGCCTTAACCTGACCGCGGCATCGCATGTCGTGCATTTCGATCGCTGGTGGAACCCGGCGGTGGAGAACCAGGCGACCGACCGAGCCTTCCGCATCGGCCAAAAGAGGAACGTGCTGGTGCATAAATTCGTCTGCCGGGGCACCGTGGAGGAAAAGATTGACGCCATGATCGAATCCAAGAAGGCTCTGTCGGACGACCTGTTGGCCGAATCGGGGTCAGGTGAAATCAATCTCACCGAAATGCGGGACGATGAACTGCTGCGCCTCGTTGCCCTGGATTTGAATGCCGCGATGAAGGACTGAGGCTGATGGCACGATATTATGGCGGCTGGGCACCGTATGTTCCCGTCGCCGAGCGGCGCAAGCGGGCTGAGCGCGAGGTGGCGAAACTGGCGAAGAAGGGGCAAACTATTGCGCCGGTGAAAATCGCCGGCAAGCGGATCACCAGCACCTTCTGGGGCACCGCCTGGTGCGACAACCTGGAAAGCTACCGGGATTTCGAGAATCGCCTCCCGCGCGGCCGCACCTATGTCCGCAACGGGTCGGTCCTGGATTTGCAGATCGCACCCTGCGAGATCCGGGCCTTGGTCAGCGGATCAGAAATCTACCGTGTATCCATCAGCATCGCTGCCTTGCCCAAAGCGCGATGGCAGGCGGCCTGCCAGGACTGCGCAGGCGGCATCGACTCCCTGGTGGAACTGCTGCAAGGCCGCTTTTCCAAAGCGGTGATGCAGCGGATATGCCAACAGGGCACGGGATTGTTCCCTAACCCATCGGAAATCAAATTCTCCTGCAGCTGTCCGGACTACGCTTCGATGTGCAAGCATATCGCCGCCGTCCTCTACGGCGTCGGTGCGCGCCTCGATGAGCGGCCGGAACTGCTGTTTCAATTGCGTGCCGTGGATCAGCGCGCGTTGGTAGCGAACCTTGATAGCGCTCTGCCGCTATCCAAGACGCGACCGGATGCCGCCAAGGTGCTGGTGGACGACGATATGTCAGCGCTGTTTGGATTGGACATGGCGGTGGATGAACCTGCGATCCTGTCCTCGCCCAAGGCTGTGAAAAAGACGAAACCGATCACCCCGCTGGTCGTGATCGCGCAGCGCAAGAATGTGGCCGCCTGTGCGGTCCCCTCGAAAAGAGCGGGCAAGGCGGCGTCGAGAACCTCGGCTGGCGAACCAGCGGCAGTACCCAGGATAGCGGCGAAAATGTGGAAGATTCCGTCGTCTCCGCCTTCCAGATCGGTCCGCGGTGTGCCAGCCGGCGGCGGAACCGCTAAGGCCAGTGCGCCCCAACCGCCAGCCAAGCCCGTGCCAGCTTTGCGTCCAACCGCCAAGGCGAAGCCGAAGGCCAAATCCATGACAAAGGCGAAGGCGCCGGCCCAGGCGACGACGCCGCGAACCGACACGCCGCCGCGCGCGCGACGGGGCCAGCCCGCACGATAGCCTAGCCCGTCTTATACCAACCGCCCCAACCTCGGACTCTCGGCCGTTTCCAACGGTGGCATTCTCTGATTCCCTCGTCTCTGGCTGCGATTCGCGGTGTTGAGGGCGGTCATGGGCACGGCGATCACGATCACCACTCTGGCGCACTCATCGTCTTCGCTGCGCCAGCTTTCGGCAAGGACGAAGTCTGCGGCGGTGGCGCGGCGGCTTCTGGCGTTGGCGTTGCTGCTGGACGGCCGGTCGCGGACGGAGGCGGCATTGCAGTGCGGGATGCAGCGCCAGACTT
>CAMBXJ010000311.1 GCA_945871455.1 Asaia bogorensis | reverse complement strand
TGGCGAATTCCGACAGGTCGGTGATGCCGGCGAAGATGTTCACCAGCACCGCCTTCAGCGACCCGCGCGACGTGATCCATTCCAGCACCCGAATCAGACGCTCGGGTGAGCCTCGCATCTGTCCGGTACGAATGTCGCAGAAGTTCAATGGCCTGGCACCGCGGGCCGTCAGTTCGTCTATCAGCATCATGGACAGGCCGGCGCCGGTCGTTACCAGCCCGATCTCGCCGTCCGGGTCGAGTTCGACATAGTCGAAACCCTCCTGCAGCTTGCGGTTGGCATCGACGTATATGGCCGGACGTGCCGCGATCATCGCGGCGATGCGGGGTTGGCGTGGTCGATCTGAACGCCGTGCCACGCAACCGGCGGCGGACACGAACAGCGGGTTGATCTCGGCCAGTGCCAGTTCGCGATCGATCAGCAGTTCGGCCAGTTGGTGGCCGATGGCGGCGACCTGCGCGCGCCAGGCTTCGGGTTCATCGGCCAGCAGATCGGCCAGCGCTTCGGATACCGCGCCCGGATGCGGCGGGCAGAGCCGGCCCAGAGGAGCACCGGATGCGGCGCCGGATTGCTCGATGTCCACCCCGCCCTGGGCCGACCAGATGACGCGCAGGCCGTAGCTGGCGGGGTCGACCATCACCGACAGATAGCGTTCCTCCCCGGTCGCGGCCTGTTCCACCAGGCAGGCATCGACCTGGTGGCCTTTCAGTCGAGACCCCAGAATGCGCGCGGTTTCGCGGGACACATCGGCGGCGGTGGCGCAGCGGGCAATGCCGCCCACCTTGCCGCGCCCGCCCACGGGCACCTGTGCCTTCACCATCCACGGACCGGCGCCCAGGGCCACCATCCACGGGCCTTCGCCCGGGGCCATCATCCACGGGCCTTCGCCCGCGGGCGGCGATCCCGTTGCATCCGTAACCACGACGCCCGCCGGCACGGGGATGCCGTGTTCCGCGAACAGCGCCTTGCCGTCCGCCTCTATCAGCAGCATTTCAGTAGGTCCCCAGACTCATGATGCCGTCGGCGACATCGAACTCGCCGACGATCTTCTTGCCGATCAGGTCACGCAGGGTTTCCGACGCACCGCCGCCGATCGAGCCGTAGCGTGCGCCACGATAGAAACGAGACACCGGGTATTCGTCGGTGAAGCCGAAGCCGCCATGGACCTGCACGGCTTCTGTTGTCACGCGCAACGACATCTCGTTGCAGAAGATCTTCGCCGCGGCGGCCATGAACGGGTCGGGGAACGGGTTGGCGGACAGGCAGGCGCGATACAGCAGGCCGCGCCCGGCCTCGATGTCCTTGAACATGTCGGCGAGTTTCCAGCGAATGCCCTGGAAATCGGCGATCGGTTTGCCGAACACGGTGCGCTCGCGGACGTAGTTCACCGCCTCATCGAACGCGCCTTCCGCCAGACCCAGGGAAATCGAGGGGTTCAGGCAGCGCTGCGTGTTGAAGGCGGACAGCAATTTTCGAAAACCGTCGTCGCGGATGACCAGGTTTTCCAGCGGCAGTTCGCAGTCGTTGAACTGGATCTCGTGCAGGTTCTCGCCGCCCATGGTGTGGTAGGTGCCGGTGACCTCAAACCCCTTGGTGTCGGGTTCCAGCAGAACGCAGCCGATGCCCTCGCGGCCGGGCTTGCCGTCGATCCGGGTGAACACCACGAACATGCCGGCTTCCTTGGCTCTGCTGATCAGGGTTTTGGTGCCTTTCAGGATCACCCGATCGCCGACGATGCGCGCATTGGTGCGGTAATTGGCGACATCGGTGCCGGCGTGTGGCTCCGTCATGCAGACGGCCAGGATGCAGTCGCCGGACACGACCCGCGGCAGGATGCGGTCACGGATGGACGGCGGCGCGTAGCGGGCGATGACGCGGGTCTGCACGCCGGCTTCGCCCAGCACGGCCATGGCGGTGACGTAGTCGACCTTGGCGATTTCCTCCAGGATCAGCGCGGTGTCCAGGATGGGCAGGCCGAGGCCGCCATATTCCTCCGGCACGGACATGCCGAGAACGCCGAGTTCGGCGAGCTTCTTCATGTTTTCCCAGGGGAAGGTGCCGTCCATCCAGCGCTGGGCCTTGGCCTTGAATTCGTTCTGCGCGAGGTCGCGCACGGACTGAATCATCTCCCGCTGCTGGGCGCTGATCTGGAAATCCATCTGGTCGTTCCCCTGGTCTGGTCGGTGGGACAGTGTAGTCGGGGGGAGCGGGAGCGGGAAGGGCATCCGCCCCGGAACCCCTGGACCCCGCCAAGGGCCATCGCCCCTGTCGGGTGTGGGGCAGAATTCCGGTCCAGGTTGGTTGGTCCCAAAAGGACTTCTGGCGCGCAAGCCCCGTGCTTACGCGCCAATCCGCAACCGATCGCCATTTTCCCCACCCGTTGCGGACCGCAGCGCCGACAGCAGCGCCACGATCGAGGGAATCGCCCGCGGCGGCCGACCCGCCGCGCGCCGTTCCGGGGTTTGCAGGAACCAGCGGACCGGGCGCAGGTCGGGATCGGCGGCGGAGACCGTGAATGCGCCGTCCGCCGTCGTGAGCGTGACGCCGTCGTCGCCGGCGTCGACCCGTCCCTCGACGGCCCACAGGACCATGCAGTCGCGCAACAGGCCTCGCAGTTCGGCGTCGGTCACAGCATCGGGCTGGCGAACATCTCCTCGGCGATCTTGCGGTGCTGCCACTTGCCGTCGTTGAGGCTGCCCTTGAACACGCCGTTTTCCACCGCGATTTTGCCGCGCAGCACGGTCAGGCAGGGCCAGGCGTCCATCTTGCGGCCTTCCCAGGGGGTATAGTCGGCCTCGTGCAGGTCGGCCGCCGTCAGCACCCGGTTGTCCTTGGGATCGAGCACGACGATGTCGGCATCGGCACCCGCGATCAGCGCGCCCTTGCGCGGATACAGGCCCATGATCTTGGCGGCATTGGTGGAGATCAGGTCGACGAAGCGGTTCAGCGAATAGCCGCGTCGCCCGACCATTTCCGTGAACATCAGCGACACCCGCGGTTCCACACCCGCATTGCCGCCGGTGGTATCGTCGATCCGCACGCCTTGCAGCTTCTTGGCCAGGGTGCAGCAGATTTCGTCGGTGGCGACACAGTTGATGGCGCCGTCCAGAGTGCCCTCCCACAGCGCATCCTGGTCGGCCTGCGACTTCAGAGACGGGTAGGTGTGGAAGATCTGTCCGCCCGGCTTCTTATAGTCCTCGTTCGTGTACATCATGTATTGATGCAGGGATTCGCCGTAGATCGGCACGCCACGGGTCCGCGCTTCACGGATGGCCGACACGCCGGTGCCGGCCGAGACATGCATCATATAAAGCGCGGTGCCGGCGACTTTTTCCGCCAGGCGGATGACGCGGCGGAAGGAGATGTCTTCCGACAGGGTGTTGTGCACCTCGGCCATGTTTTCGAAGCCGGTGCGGCCCTCGCGGATCAGCTTGCCATACATGTGCATGACGATGTCATTGTCTTCGGAATGGATCACGCCCAGTCCGCGGTTGGCGGCGAGCACCTGGAACACTTCCCAGATATCGCCGAAATCGACCATGCGGCCTTTGCGGTTGGGGGTGATGTCGGTGGTGAAGATTTTCACCGTGGAGTGGCCGGCCTGAATCGCCTCGGCCAACTGGCCGGGCAGGTTGATCGGCAGGGCGCCTTCCACCATTATGTGTTGGGCGTAGTCACAGGCGCAGTGGCCTTTCCAGTCCAGTTCCCGCTTTTCGATCGCGTCCTGCACGTTGGCGCCCATGCTGGCGCGGGTGAAGTCGATCATCGTGGTGGTGCCGCCATGCACGGCGGCCTTGCTGACGACGTCCGGCGGCTCGGTCAGGCCAGCGGAGCCATCTGGATTGGGCATGTGCCACTTGCAATGCACATGCGGGTCGATGCCGCCGGGGATGACGATCTTGCCGGTGGCGTCGATGACGCGGGCGCCTTCCGGGATCGGCAGGCTGCCCGGTTGGGCCATGGCGACGATGGTCTCGCCCTTGACCAGGATGTCGAAAGCGCCAACGCCTTGTGGTGTGACGACCGTGTCGCCGCGGATCACCAGATCAACCATGTGCCAGCCCCCTGTTCGAAGCCCTATCGTTCCGCGTATTGCGGCGTCCGGCAAGAGGCATGCGTCAGGAATGGCTTCTTATGCGGCCTACGACGTCGATTTCCACAGGAACGCCGGCGACGTCATGGGGAACGGAAGCGTCGGCGTCAGGCCGAGTGGTCAGATTGACTTTCAGGCCATAGGTGCCGTCCGAGCCACGGGTAATGCCGACTCCTGCGATGGTACTGAAACTGACTGAAGATTTCCCGGACTTTTGCGCGGGCGGACCGGGCCTGTTCCAGTGTGGTCATGCTACACCACCAACCTGACGTTCAACTGATGCAAAACACGTCCGAGCGGATTAGCATAAGCGACGCCGTGCGTAAGCGAGTCACCGGCGTCTGGTCGCGGAAAAGTCATGCCAACTGCCAGGCCGTGCTCGTGCCGGGATGACTTTTCGACTGCAAGCGAAGCCCATGGCGCGCCGATCTGGCTTGCCGAGCGCCGGCGACATTGCCTGTGTCATTCCGACAGTGGCTCGTAGCGTGACGGTGGACTATCCTAACCATTGAAATTGGCACCGATGAGGACGCTTGTACGAATGAGTTCGAATGGAAGACGCGATCCCCGCGCTACCCGGCGGCCAGGGCCACGCGCATGACCGACGCCCCATCCGACAGGCGCCTGCGCGCTCCGGCCAGCGCGCGTAACCAGGACCCGATCCGGGACGTGCTGCGCGCGCGGCTGCCTCCATCCGGCCAGGTGCTGGAGGTCGCCAGCGGCACCGGTGAGCATGTGGTGCATTTCGCCGCCGCCCTGCCCGGGTTGGTGTTTCAGCCGACCGATGTGGATGCGCGGTGCCGGGAGAGCGTGGCGGCATGGGTGGAGTCTTCCAACCTGAGCAATGTCAGGCCTGTGAAGGCGCTGGATGTGACCGGGGATTGGGCGGTGCAGCTTCCAGGAAGCCAAGTCGATGCGGTGGTCTGCATCAACATGATCCATATCGCGCCATGGGCGGCGACTTTGGGCCTGGTGGATGGTGCCTCTCGGCGCCTGTATCCGGGGGGCGTGCTGTTCCTGTATGGCCCGTTCTTGCGCAACGGTATCCATACCGCGCCCACCAACGCGGTGTTCGACGGGCGTTTGCGCTCGCAGGATCCGTCCTGGGGGATTCGCGATCTGGTCGAGGTGACCAAGGTCGCCACGGCCGCCGGATTTAACGTGCCGGAGGTGATCGAGATGCCGGCCAACAACCTGTCCGTGCTGTTCCGCCTGCCTGGCTAGACCGGCTTCCGGACAGCGTAACGCCGCGCCCCGTCACAAGGCGGCGAGAGTCACGTGTCGAGGGATGGCCGGGCGAGGGGTATCAATCCCTCGACGGGCCGCTGAACCGCACCGGGCCGCCTTCGAAGCGGTGCGATGCGCTGGCCATCATCAGATGCGCGGCGCCTGCTTCCGGTGTGGTCGGGTCGAGCGCCAGCGCCATCACGTCGGCCGGGGCCAGGCGCAACAAGCCGGCCAACAACCCGATGCTGGAGAAGAAGATAAGCTGCCGTCCGGTCCCGTTGGCGCGCATGTCGCGATACTCCCGTCGGG
>CAMBXJ010000310.1 GCA_945871455.1 Asaia bogorensis | reverse complement strand
GCAAAGGTCTGCAACGCGGTTTCCGCCACCGGGCGCAGGCTGGTGTATTTCCAGGCCTCCGGGCGGCGAGCGGACGTGCCACCCGGCATGCCGAACCGGCGGAACGCTTCGGCCGCCGCGTCGCGGACCGCAAGATCACCGGGCAGCAGGGCGCGCGCCGCGTCGTATTGCGCCAGGAACCCGGCAGCGACCAGGGAGACCGGCGCGTTCATGCCGCCTCCGGCATCAGCCCGGCATAGCCGGACTTCTCCAGGTCCCGCGCCAGATCCGGCCCGCCGCTGCGCACGATGCGCCCCTGCGCCAGAACATGCACGCGGTTGGGCACCAGATGGTCAAGCAGGCGCTGGTGATGCGTGATCACCAGGGCCGAGAAATCGGGACCGCGCAGGGCATTCACCCCATCGGCGACGATCTTGAGGGCGTCGATGTCGAGGCCGCTGTCGGTCTCGTCCAGGATCGCCAGTTTCGGCCGCAGGATCGCCATTTGCAGCACTTCGTTGCGCTTCTTCTCGCCGCCGGAGAACCCGACATTGACGTTGCGGCGCAGCATATCGTCGGGCATCGCCAGTCGCTTCGCCTCGGCGCGGGCCAGTTTCAGGAACTGCACCGCGTCCAGTTCGCTCTCCCCGCGGCTGCGCCGGATCGCATTCAGCGCGGTGCGCAGGAAATTGGCATTGTTCACGCCCGGCAATTCGATGGGCGCCTGGAAGGCCAGGAACACACCGGCCGCGGCCCGTTCTTCCGGTTCCAGGGCAAGCAGATCGATGCCGTTGAAGGTCACGGTGCCGGCGGTGACGACATAATCCTCCCGCCCGGACAGCACATAGCCCAGGGTGGACTTGCCGGACCCGTTCGGCCCCATGATGGCGTGCACTTCCCCGGCCGGCACCGTCAGATCGATGCCACACAGGATCGGCTTGTCGTTGATCGAGGCGGACAGGCCGCGAATTTCCAGCATACGTCTTATCCCACCGAACCTTCGAGACTCACCGCCAGCAGCTTCTGTGCTTCGACGGCGAATTCCATCGGCAATTCCTTGAGCACTTCCTTGCAGAACCCGTTGACGATCAGGTTCACCGCGTCCTCTTCCGACAGCCCGCGCTGGCGACAGTAGAACAACTGGTCCTCGGCGATTTTTGAGGTCGTGGCTTCGTGTTCCACCTTCGCCGACGGGTTGCGGCTTTCGATATACGGCACCGTGTGCGCGCCGCACTGATCGCCGATCAGCAACGAATCGCACTGCGTATGATTCCGTGCCCCCTTCGCGCTCGGCAGGATACGCACCAGGCCACGATAGGTGTTGTTGGACTTTCCCGCGCTGATGCCCTTGGACACGATCGTACTGGTCGAGCCCTTGCCGACATGGATCATCTTCGTGCCGGTATCGGCCTGCTGATGCATGGTCGTTACCGCGACGGAGTAGAATTCCCCCACGCTGTCCTCACCCAGCAGCACGCAGGACGGATATTTCCAGGTGATGGCGGACCCGGTTTCCACCTGGGTCCAGGAAATCTTCGACCGCGCCCCGCGACAGGCGCCGCGCTTGGTGACGAAGTTGTAGATGCCGCCACGGCCTTCGGCATCCCCGGGATACCAGTTCTGCACCGTGGAGTATTTGATCGAGGCATCGTCCATCGCCACCAGTTCCACCACGGCGGCGTGCAACTGGTTCTCGTCACGTTGCGGCGCGGTGCAGCCTTCCAGATAGCTGACATGGCTGCCGGCCTCGGCGATGATCAGGGTGCGCTCGAACTGGCCGGTGTTGCGGGCGTTGATTCGGAAATAGGTCGACAGCTCCATCGGGCAGCGCACGCCCTTGGGGATGTAGACAAAACTGCCATCGGTGAACACGGCCGAGTTCAGGGCCGCGAAGAAATTATCCGCGATCGGCACGACGGACCCGATATACTGCTTCACCAGGTCCGGATGGTCGCGCACCGCCTCACTGATCGGGCAGAAGATCACGCCAGACTTGGACAGGGTTTCCCGAAACGTCGTCGCGACGGATACGCTGTCGAACACGGCATCGATGGCGATCGGCGGGCGCTCGTTCTCGTCCGGTTCCACCCCGGCCAGGATTGCGCGTTCCTTCAGGGGAATGCCCAGCTTCTCATACATCGCGAGCAGCTCGGGATCGACCTCGTCCAGGGATTTCGGGCCGGCTTTCTTCTTTGGCGCCGCGTAGTAATGCAGATCCTGGTAATCGATCGGCGGGTGCGTGACATGCGCCCAGTCGGGTTCCGGCATTTTCAGCCACGCCGCATAGGCTTTCAGCCGCCAGTCGAGCATCCAGGACGGCTCTTCCTTGCGTTCCGAGATCAGGCGGATGATGTCCTCGTTTAGCCCCTTGGGCGCGAGGTCCATTTCGATGTTGGTCTCGAAACCCCATTTGTAGCCGGTGTCGGCCAGCGCTTGGACGGTGTCGATCGTTTCGGTGGCGGCGGGCATGGGATGTCCTACTCGGCGGCCGGCAGATGGGTAGCGTCTCGGGCCGGCACGCGGAACATCGCGGGGATCGCGGCTTCGCGCATGTCGGCCAGACTGATGGCGGTCAGGGCCTGCTGGATCGCATCGTTCACCGGGTCCCACCGCCCGCGCATCGGGCACAGTGCCTGGGATTCGCATTCAGTGACCGAGCCTTCGACGCAGGCGGTCAAGGCGATCGGGCCGTCGATCGCGGCGATCACGTCGGCCACCGGGATGTCGGCCAGCCTACGCTCCGACCGGTAGCCGCCGCGCGCGCCGCGCTGGGACGTGACCAGGCCGGCGATGGCGAGCGCCTTCAAGACCTTGGCGACGGTGGGTTCGGGAATGCCGGTGGTCGCGGCAATGCCGGGCGAGGTTTGCACGCCAGGCGCGCTCGCGAGTCGCACGAGCACGACGACCGCATAGTCGGTCAATTTCGACAGCCTGAGCATGGCGAGTTAACCCTCCAGCCCCGGTGGTTCCGCGGGCGTTTGCTAACTGGACCGGTAAAGTCCTGATTGCCGGGAAATGGCGTATCGGGTCGGTGTCGTCAAGGGGTTCGGGGGTGGGACGGCAATTCTCATTCCGTCCGAATGGCGCACCCGCATCGTCGTGCCCCGGCTGGACACGGGCATCCGCACAAGCCCCGGCCATCGCCTGCGTTGCCGACCCAAAGCTCGGCCATGACGCGCGGGGCCATGAGGATGCAAGTCCCGCGCTTCCCTTCCCTCGCCCGGTTGCGACCACCCCGTCCCTCGTGTCATCTGCCGCCAGAAGGAGAATCGCGCATGACGAAAGTTGCCGTCATCGGGGCCGGGCTGATCGGGCGGGCCTGGTCGATCGTGTTTGCTCGCGCCGGGTTCGACGTGGCCTTGTGGGACAAGTTCCCCCAGCAGGTGAAGGCGGCCATGGAGTTCATCGCCGACCGCCTGCCGGAGTTGCGCCAGGCCGGGCTGCTGGACGATGAGCCCGACGCGGTGCTCGCCCGCATCCGCCCGATGCAATCGATGTGGGAGGCGGTGAAGGACGTCGAGCACGTCCAGGAAAACGGCCCCGAGCGCATCCCGGAAAAGCAGGCCCTGTTCGCCGAACTGGACCGCGCCACGAAACCCGACACCGTGCTGGCCAGTTCGACCAGCGGCATTCCCGCCAGCGCGTTCACCGAGACCCTGAAATACCGCGGTCGCTGCCTGGTCGCGCATCCGGTGAACCCTCCCTACCTGATCCCTCTGGTGGAAATCTGTCCGGCGCCCTGGACCGATGACGCGGTGGTGGACCGGACCCGGGCGCTGATGCATCGCGCGGGCCAGGTGCCGGCGACGGTGAAGAAGGAAATGGACGGGTTCGCGCTGAACCGCCTGCAAGGCGCGCTGCTGGCCGAGGCGTTCCGTCTGCTCGCCGACGACGTAATTTCACCCACGGATCTGGACGCGCTGGTCAAGCACGGGCTGGGGCTGCGCTGGAGCTTCATGGGACCGCTGGAAACGATCGACCTGAACGCGCCGGGCGGGCTCGCGGATTATTGTGAGCGGTATGGGCCGCTCTACGCGACGATGCAGAAACAGATGACGCCGTTGGACTGGGACCCGGACCTTATCGGGCGGTTGCAGGCGGCGCGCCGGGCGGAACTGCCGGCGAACTTGCAGCCGGTGCGCCAGGAATGGCGGGACCGGCGGTTGATGGCATTGCTGGCGCATAAGAAGGGGCAGGTGGAGTAGGAGATTTCGGGCAGCGCAACGCGCGATCGTCGTCCGATGCCCCCACTCGCTCGGCCTGAGCGAGTGGGGCGTCAATCCTGCGCCATTACATCAAGCTGCTTGCCCGGACAGCGCTTCCAGGATATCCTGGATTTGAAAATGGATATCCCGCCATGCCACTCTACATCAAGGACGATGCAACCGCTGACCTCGTCGCAGAACTGGCAAAGCAGCGAGGGCTTTCCAAGCAAGCTGCCGTCCGTCTTGCGGTGGAAGCCGAGTTGCTGCGCAGCAAGAGCACCACGCCTCTGCGAGAGCGCTTCGCGCAACTGCGTGCCGAACACCCCTTGCCCCTTGCAACGGGCAAACCGGCGGACAAGGCGTTCTTTGACGATCTGTCCGGCGATTTCGGGTGATTTTCGTCGATGCCTCCGCTCTGATCGCCATCCTGACCCAGGAGCCCGATGCCGCTGCCCTGGCAGACAGACTGGAACGGGACACCGTCAGGGCCTGTTCGGCTCTTTCCGTCTGGGAGACGATCGCCGGACTGTGCCGGAGCTACGGGCTGACGGTATCGGCGGCACGAACGGATGTGGCGCGGTTTCTCGGGGCGGGCGATATCCACTTCGTTCCCATTGGGCAGCGTGAGGCCGAGATCGCAACTGACGCTTATGCCAAATTTGGCAAGGGACGCCACGCGGCGGCGCTGAACATGGGCGATTGTTTCGCTTACGCCTGTGCCAGGGCCAACGGCGCAAGGTTGTTGTTCAAGGGCGACGATTTCAGTCGCACGGACATCGAACCCGCGTAGGCCGGGGACAACCCCGCTCCTGTGTTTGTAACGCCCGCTCACGCGGCTGCCCGCTGTCGCTGCCCATGGCGCTAACCCCTGTCGCAAGGCCCCCCTGTCGCGGGGCCCTGGGCAACCCGGCCCCTCCGGCGTAAAATCCTTCGACATCGTCAAAGAACGAGAGGGAAACTCAATGAACGCCGACGCCAAGAAGACCACCCTGCGCATGATCCCTTATGGCATCTACATCCTCACCGCCGATGACGGCAAAGGCAACGTGGGTGCGGCCACCGTCAACTGGGTCACCCAGGCCTCCTTCGCGCCGCCGCTGGTCGCCATCGGCGTCAAGGCTGACTCGGGCGCCCACACCGTCGTTAAAGGCACCGGCAAGTTCGCACTGAACATGCTGGGCAAGGACGGCAAGGGGGCGGCTTTCACCTTCTTCAAGCCGGCGAAGGTGGAGGACGGGAAGATCTCCGGCCAGGCGTTCCATGCCGGGGCCAACGGCGCGCCGATCCTGGAATGCGCGATCGGGGCGGTGGAATGCTCGGTCAAGGAAGTGCTGGAAATGGGCGACCACAGCATCGTCGTGGCCGAGGTCACGGAAGCGCATTTGATGAAGGCCCCGGAAGGCCGCGCCGATGCGGCGATCCTGGAGATGAAGGACCTGGGCGATAACGTGTA
>CAMBXJ010000309.1 GCA_945871455.1 Asaia bogorensis | reverse complement strand
GTGGAGGAACCCGCTTCTCGAAAAGAGATGCTGGCAATTGACCGCAATGGTGGCCCCGACCATGCCATTCAGAGACGAAACGATGATTGGCTGGCAGTAGGTTCGAAGGGCTGCGCCGTGCCAACGCCTGCGATCTTGACATCTATGTGCAACGAAATATTCTGTCGGTTCATGATGTCGGGACAGGCGGCAACGTCGGGAAGGTCGATCAAATCGATGTCGGCTTGACCAGGGACGGATAAATAACAATAAACTGAAGGTCTGGGGGGAATCATGACTCACACGCTCAACACACTTGGCAGACGCGGATTCCTTGCGGCAGCCGGCTCCGCCCTGGCCGGATGCGATAGCGGGATGTCGCTGACCAAGTCACCGGGCGTGTGCGATCAGCCAATGGGCAAACAACTGATCGTCGATATCCACTGCCATTTGATGAACCTTCGCGACGCCGACGATGACGCCTTCGTCGTGCGGCACTTCACGGATGCCGACGAAAAGGGACCACTGGCGTCCTTCGTCGCAGGATTGGCAACGAACATCGCGGCATTGCCGAATCACTTCGTAACCGAGTCTGGAAAGGAGGAATTCGAATGGCTGTCCAGCATCACCAAAAGCGTTCAAGGCAACCCGCAAGCCTTCTGCAACGCGGCGTCGAACAGACAGAGCGGATTGATCTTCGCCGCTGAGGGGCGTCACGTTCTGGGTTTCGCAAGCAATCGGGCCCGAAACGCCGCTTTGCTGATGGACCGATATCCGCAGGTTGATATATTTACGCCACTGATGGTAGATTTTTATGAGGGCAAGGGCCCCTACAGTCACCCCGAAGAACTCGTCGACTTCTACAGCCAACTAAACGTCGCCACGCTCGGCCGTTTCTTGCCCATGGTGTCGTTCAATCCGGCCCGTGCATGGGCGGAGCGGGATCGTCCGCCAGGACAACGGCACCTGGACATGGTCAGGAACTGCATCGAGAAAAAGGGCTTCGTCGGTGTCAAGATGCACCCCAGCACAGGCTTCGCCCCCATCGAAAACGTGCTTTACGGTTGTCCCAATAGCCCCCTGCAAAAACTTAAATCCATTCCCGAAGATCAAGCGAAATTCTACGATAATATCCTGCAAGACTTGCTTGTGTATTGTCGGGGCGCCGACGTCCCGATCCTGATCCACTCCGGCGAGGGGATACCGGCGAACCGAGGATGCATGCAGCACACGTTTGTCGCTCATGCCGAACGCCCCAATGCCCCTCCGCTATGGGAGCGGGCGATCCAGATGGCCAACCGCCATCAAGGGTCCGACTTCGCGGGCACGCCGGTTAACCCCGAGAGACGGCTCCGGTTTTGCTTCGGACATCTGGCCGGCGGATTTACCGAGGTGAAGGGGCGCGCCCAACCCCACCCGTGGCTCCGCATGATGGAAGGGATCATGCGGCGCAATCCGGATGTTTATATCGACCTCTCGGATTTCACCGAGCCGTTTGAGGATAGATCGAGTGATCGCAATCCTCGTTACCCGCATCTCATGAAATACCAGGATGCGTTCCGATCCTTCCTATCCGACAATAAGGCTGTTGGCCAAAACATGATGTACGGATCGGATTGGCATATGCCCAGCGTCGCCGCGGTAGGAAAGGACTATCTTGCTGAGATCGAGGCAATGATCCCTGAGGTTCTACGGCCCCGAACCATGGGGTTGAACGCGATTGACTTCCTGGGCCTTGCACCCGGACGGACCACGCGTGCACGTTTGGAGCGGTTCTACCGCGCCAAGGATGTACATCACCGAATCCCATGGATGGAAAAGATCGCGGCGAAAGCCTGACCCGCCGCTCTATGATCCATGACCGTCAACTCGCTGCGTATCCGTCCCGACCAGCCAGGTGGGATGACCGATACGCATATGTCCCCCGGCATTAACCCGACGTTTCGTCCCTGATCGATATGCCGACGGGACTGGGGCGTCAGCCACGCGGGGCGCCACCGACCGTCGGAGCCACCGTGGCGGCGGCTGTCGTCCGAGTGGTCCGGATCGGTCCGCGCGGCATCACGCCGGGACACCATGGTTCTAACGCCATCCTTCAAGCACCGCCGCGTCCATGGCGGGGCGTCCCGCCTTGATCCCTACTCCGCCGCGCGTATGTCCCGCCGTTCCAACACCTGCCGATCCAGCTTGTAAGCCTCCCCACCTTTGAAGATGCCGACCAGGCGGTCCCGATCCTGCAACAACCCGACATCGGCCACCGGATCGCCATCCACCAGCAGCAAGTCCGCCAGGAAACCTTCCCGCACCTGCCCCGCCTGGTCGCCCAAGCCCATCAACTCGGCACCATACCGTGTGGCGCAGACCAGCGCCTCCGACGGGCTGTAGCCCAGATGCTGGACGAAATGCGCGATATCCCGCGCGTTCTCCCCCTGCGGCGTGCGAGCAAAGCCGTAGTCGCCACCGATCACGACCTTGATGCCGCGCTTGCGCATTTCGGGATAGGCGCGGGATGCCGCCTCCAATCCCATCGTGATGCCGCGTTTGACACCCTTGTGCAGGGAGCCTTCCGGCGCCTCCAACGCCCACGTGTGCAGCAGCCCGATGGCGGGCCCCACGAAGATTCGATCCTTGACCGATTCAAGCAGATCCAGTGCCTCTTCGTCGGCGTGTTCGCAGTGATAGATCACATCGACGCCGCATCGGACCGCGCGCTTGACGCTTTCCGCCCCACGGCAATGCGCGTTGACCAGCCGGTTGAAATCATGTGCCGCCATGACCCCGGCGCGGATTTCCTCTTCGCTCATGACCGTGCGCGGCAGTTCGCCCGACCGGGTGTGATCGTCGCCGGAGATGTTCAGCTTGATGCTGTCCACGCCTTCCCGGATGCACAGGCGCGCGAGTTTCAGCACCTCGATCGGTCCATCGGCGAACATCGCGAAGCTGTCGCGGAACTGATGGGCGCGCCGTTCGTCGCCCAGTCCGCCGGTGACGGTGATCTCCGGCCCGCAGGCCCGCAGCCGAGGCCCCGGCAATTCCCCGGCTTCGATCGCGTTGCGGATCACGACGTCGATCCGCAGCTTTGCGCTGGCCGCGCTATAAGCACTGGTAAAGCCATGATCCAGCAGCAGGCGGGCGTTTCGGGCGGCGATCAATGTGTGTTCTTCGGGCGGCGTGTCGCCCAGATCCACCGTGCGGGCACTATTGATAAAGGTGATATGGGCGTGGCCCTCGACCAGGCCCGGCATCAGGGTCATGCCCTTAGTGTCGATCGCCTCGGCACCGGCGGCTTCAAGCTGCCCGAGCGTGGTGGCGACGGCGCGGATGCGCTCGCCCTCGATCAATACGTCGGCGGGGTAGGATGGGGCGCCGGAACCATCCCAGACGCGGCAGTTCTTGAGCAGCATGCGGGCCATCGTTTTCTCCCTTTTCTTCTTGGATTGCGCCGACGATAACCGGTTCCCACCTGTTGGTGCAGTGGGCGTACACCCGCCCCCTTGCCCTTACTCCCCCCCATCCGCACAATCCGTGGCAACTGACGGGGGAAACCATGCGTATCGAGATCATCTGCACCGGAGACGAGGTCCTCACCGGGAAGATCGTCAACACCAATTTCTCCTACATGGCGCAGAAGCTGGAAGACGTTGGCCTGTCGGTGCATTGGGGCACCACGGTCGGCGACGACCGGGAAAGCCTGCTGGCCGCATTCCAGCTTGCCGGCACGCGCGCCGACGCGGTGATCGTCAATGGCGGCCTTGGCCCGACCGTCGACGATCTGTCGCAGGAAATCGCCGCCCAGGCGGCCGGCGTGGAACTGGTGCTGCACGAGGAATGGCTCCAGACGATGGAGTCCTTCTTCTCCCGGCGCGCCCGCACGATGCCGCCGAACAACGTCAAGCAGGCGATGCTGCCATCGACCGCGGAAATGATCGACAATCCGATCGGCACCGCCTGCGGCTTCGCGATGGATCTCGGCAAGGCGCGCTTTTTCTTCACCCCCGGCGTGCCGCGGGAGCTCCGCCGGATGCTGGAAGAGCAGGTGATCCCGCGCATCCTGGCCCGCTCCGGCGCGCCGGCGTCGATCCACCTGAAGCGGTTTCATTCCTACGGCATCGGTGAATCGCATGCCGACCAATTGCTCACCGACATCGAGGCCCTTGACCCCGAAGGCGGCGTCAAGCTCGGCTTTCGCGCCCATTACCCGCAGTTGGAGACCAAGCTGACCGTTCGCGGCAAGGACATGGACGATGTCGGCCGCAAGCTGGCCCCGGTGACGGCCGAGGTGAGGAAGCGCCTGGGCAATTTCATCATGGCCGAGGACGACCAGACCCTGGAAGGCGTCACCCTGGCGGCGCTGATCGCGCAGCAATCGACCCTGACCGTGGTCGAGACCTTCACCGCCGGCCAGATCGCCGCCCGCGTCGCGCATCTGCCCAACGCCGAACACGTCTTCAAGCGCGGCGTCGTCGTGCGCCACATGATGGACCTGCACGGCGCCTTCGGGCTGGCCGATGTACATCTGGCGGGGGAGATGACCCAGGACGCCACGGAGGCGGTCGCCCGCGCCGCGCGGGAGCAGACCGGGGCCACGCACGCCCTTGTGGTGCTGATCGAACTGGACGACGGCGCGGACCGCATGGACTTCGGCGGCACCATCTGGATCGGCATTGCGACCGCCGAAACCGTCGAATTCCGCCGATCCCGGATTCTGGGTGGGCGCGAATGGGTCCGATTGGGCGCGGTGGAATTGGGCCTGGATTGCCTGCGTCGGTTCCTCCAGGGTTTGCCCGTTGTCGAGCGGATCGACTTCGAGAAGACCTGATCGTCCGCACACGTCATCGGCGCCTTCGTCCCACGAGCGCCGGTGGCGGTTTTGCGCCAGCCCAAGGACCGCCCCTCACGTGCCCCAACGCGAAGTCGACTCCTCGTACGCCTGGTTCCGCCTGGCGATTTCCATCCTGCTGGCCACTATCGGTGGAGTCGGCATGTGGTCGGTCGTGGTGGCCTTGCCCGCGGTACAGGTGGAATTTAACGTCGCCCGTGCCGGGGCCTCTCTGCCATTCACCCTGACGATGATCGGCTTTGCGGTCGGGGGTGCCGTGATGGGCCGGATCGCGGACAAGGTCGGCATCATCAAGCCCATCGTGTTCGGCGCGGTGGCGCTTTCCCTGGGATATGTCCTTGCCTCTCAGGCCAACACCTTGGTGGAATTCGCGATCGCCTACGGTCTGCTGATCGGCCTCTGCACGTCGGCCACGTTCGCGCCGCTGATCGCTGACATCTCCCATTGGTTTGAGCGGCGTCGGGGTATCGCGGTCGCGCTCTGTGCCTCGGGCAACTATGTCGGGGGCGCGATCTGGCCCACGGTGGTCGAGCATCTGATGCGCTCCCAGGGCTGGCGCGTGACTCATTTCGCGATCGGCCTGTTCTGTCTGGTCGCGATGCTGCCGCTGGCGTGGTTGCTGCGCAGTCCGGCACCGGTCCGCCCCGTCGGCGCGCCCCCGCTCGCCGGTCCTCGGCTTGGCACGCTCGGTTTGTCACCGCGTTTTTTGCAAGGGCTGCTGGCCGTGGCCGGGGTCACGTGCTGCGTGGCGATGTCGATGCCGCAGGTCCATATCGTCGCCTATTGCGGCGACCTGGGCTATGGCGTCGCCCGCGGCGCCCAGATGCTGTCGCTGATGCTCGGC
>CAMBXJ010000308.1 GCA_945871455.1 Asaia bogorensis | reverse complement strand
CCAGGTCTGCACCCGCCGCTGACGCGGTGGACGAAGAAGGGCGCGACCAGAAGGACTTTCTCCATGACACAGACACCATCCTCACCCGGGGCCGACCCGGCTGTCGCGACCGCGTCCCAGGCTCAGGCCAGGGAATCCGTTCGCGCCCTGGAAGCCCGGCTGCGCCAGGCTATCGACAGCCTGAACATCGCGCTCGAGTCCGCCAACCTGGCCATCGAGATGGTCAAGGAGGCACCTGACAAGGCGTCATACGCGCGGCTGGAGCCCGCACAGGTCCTCGAGACCTGGCGCGCCAACAACCTGCTTCTGGCCGAGGTCATCGACAATCTCTACCACCAGGGACGCCACAGCCTGGGCGTCTTCAAGGAGATGCTCATCCCCGAGTAAGGCCGTCCGGTTCGCTCATGCGAACCACCCCCCGAAACCCGCTCCGGCGGGTCGCCGGCAAGATGCCGGCCTGAGAGCCCCTCCCCCATTCCGTTCCGGCACCGCCCGCACCGCGGCCGGCATCAGCGGCAGGCGCCCCGGCCCCCCATGTCGAACGATCGTTCCGACGGTCCCCGGGGAGGCATCCTCTCCTGACCACTGATGCATGCCGAGACCGACCGGCCGCCGGAATGCGATCCGGACGGAATGCGGCCTCGGACCTGGGCCGATCAAACTCCTGCCGCCCTTCGCGCCCCCGCCACACCAGATGACCTCATCACGAACTCTTTGTTTGTCACACGGGTGGAGGCAACAGCGCCACCTTTCCAGGCGAGCGGGTAACCGATCCGCCGGCCGGCACAGACGCCCTTGGCGGAATTGCCGCCATAGTCCGGCACCCCGGCCGCTCTCGGCCCATCAAGACCAAGCCCCACGGTATCCACCGTGGGGCTTTTTGCATCTCACGGCCGAACCCCCTGCCTCACGCTATCCGCATGCCGCCGGCTGACCTGGGAGGATGCGATACTCTTGCTTCAAAAAGGCAGCATGTTCTGAGGCTGATCCGCCGGTTCCGGCCTGGTGGGACGGCGGCTCCTAACGGATGGCGGCACAGGTCTGGCCTTGATCGCCGCCCAGGCCGCCTCCCCCAGATCCTGGGCAAACGACAGCGGGTTTTCGGCGGAGGCGGCCTGAAGCCATTGGCGGACCGCCAGTTCGGCCGGCCCGAAGATAAGGGCATGGAGGCGCCCACCCGACAGGGGTCTGATCTCTCCGCGTTCGATCAGCGGCGCGGCCCAGGCTTCGAGGATTTCGATCTCCTCCCGCGGACTGGCCGCCCCGCCCGCCGCCGCGTGATCAGGGTCGGGGACGCCGGCGGGCAGGATCAGCAGCAACCGGGCATGGCCGGCCTCGGTTTCACACCATCGCAGAAAGGCCGTCACCGCACCGGTCACGGCTGCTTCCCCCGTGGTCCCCGGGGCCGTGAAGGCCATCATCCTTGCCGTCTGGCGTTCGGCGAGGATCTCGCCCACCACCGCCTGGACCAGCGCGTGCCTGGTTTTGAACAGGTGAAAGAAGCTGCCGTTGCTGAGCCCGGCATCGGTCCGGATCCGGCTGATCGGGACCTCGAAGCCGCCGTCGAGGAAGGCCTTCATGGCCGCGGTCAGGATGCGGGATTTTATGTCCGTCGCCAAAGATCACATCATAGAGCAACGCTCTAATTCTACCCATGGTCGGCTATTAGAGTAAAACTCTAATAATAATATATCGTCCTATCAATGGTTTACTGATGCGTTCGCGACCGCCACAGGCCCAGCAGAGGCCCCGCCCGCGATCGCCAGAAAACTGCGGGAACCGCAAAAAAGTGCTTGCAGACCGATTACGGGCTTGGTTGGGGAACGGCCCCCCTGTGCACAGAGGCCTTCAGAAACGAGGGCCACCATGTCACCCACCCCGCCTTCCCATCCCCCGCGGATGGCAATTCCTCCCACGAGACCCGGACCGCCTCGCCAGGGTTCTCGCGCGGCGCCAGGCAGGCACCCTGTCGAGGCTGGGCACCTGCCCGCGTCCGATGACCTTCAACCCCCTCCCTTCACCACATCCCACCCGTCGTCTGTCGAGACGGGCGACCGGGAGGGCCGAGAGGGCGGCGTCGTGCCGGGGCTCGATTTCCCGTCCCTGCTGTCGGCCACCGGGATCCTGGCGGCGGCTCACGCGTCGCCCACGCCTTCCCGGGCCGCCGCAACTTCTGCCGCTCTCTTCGAGCGGGCGGGGGAGCAGCGACCAGACGCCCTCGTGGCGAACGATCGGATGCCAGGGCAGGCCGTGCTGACCGCAGGGGAGGTCGCCGAGACGTTCAGCGTCACCCTGCGGACCCTGGCGAACTGGGAAACTGCCGGCATCCTGATCCCTCAGCGCATCCGCGGGCGCCGTTATTTCTCGATTGCCGAGGTCGAGACCCTGATCCGGCAGGGCCATCGCAAGCATGACAGGAGATCCTGATTTTACAGATGGATACACCCTTTGGATGGAAAGGGACGACACTCAGTTTGATGGTCTGCATGCCACCCGTTCCCACAAATTTCCGTGATTTTCCGACCGCGTTCGCCTACAAGGAATTCCGCCATGTCACAGATGCTCCTCGCGCTTCCAGAGCCGGTTCCAACCCCGGCACAGACACAGATCCTGGCCCCAGTCCCCCCACCGGACCCGCTGCTCGCGGAGCCGGTTCCGGCGCCGCCACGGACACAGCTCCCGCCCCCGGTCCCGCCGGAGAAGCCAGCGCCGCCCCATCTCGTGCCGCGCACGGTGGCGGAGGCCATCACCGCAGTTCGCGGTTGCGCCGACCTCTCCGCGCACCGGCGCAGCACCATCACCTCTACGCTGCGCGCCGTCGCGCGTCTCGCCGGCAAGCCGGCCGAAGCCGTCCGCTTCGATCCGGGTGAATTGCTCACGCTGCTGGAGCGCGCCCGCCCCGTGACGCTTGGCGTAAAAGCGGGAACGTTCATCAACTACGGCATCGCACTGCGCCAGGTCCTGCGCCGGTTCGGGCTTCTGGCACCAGAGCGTATCAGGCCCCAAAAGGCTGACCATCCGGCCTGGACCGAGCTGCTCTCGCGGTTGCCCGGCGGCCAAGACTTTCTGCGGCTCAGGTCCTTTATCGGTTTCTGCGCGAGCGAGGGGATCGCCCCGGAAGAGGTCGGCGGCATGACGCTCGAAACGTACTCTCAACATCGCACTGCGACGCGTGGCGGCGGGACATCGGGCAATCATGCGCGGCGGGTGGCCTCGCAGTGGAACCACGCGAGCCGCGATATCGAGGGGTGGCCGGCGGTGCGGTTGGGCGTGACCGGGCAGACGCTGCATCGGTCAGCTCCCTTCGAGGCTTACCCCCCGGGGCTGCAGGAGGGCGTCGCCGCCTACGTGGCCGGTATCGGGGCCCCCAGCGGCGGCGGCGGCGGTCTCTATACAGGGCCGCAACACCGCGTAGTCAAACCTTCAACGGTCACCAACCACCGCTACAACCTGCGTCGCCTGCTGTGGGGCGCCGTGCAGGGCGGGATTCCCATGGCCGAGATTGACTCGCTGGATGTCGTCATCTCTACACGGTTCGTGAAGACGGCCCTCGATTGGCACTATCGTAGGGCCGGCGAGCAGGTGACGACCGACCTTGGCCATCTCGCCACGACAGTGGCCTCGGTCGCCCAATACCTCGAGCTGCCGCCCGGAGAATGGGGCAAACTGAAGGCGCTGCTAAAGCCCGCCGCACCCAAGCAGCGCACCGAGATGACGGAACGCAACGCGGCCCTTCTCGACAAGCTCGACGATCCCACGATACGGGCGGCCCTTCTGCATGCACCCTCGCCCCTCCTGAAGCGCGCGGCGCGCCTGCGGGATGGGTGGACCGACCGTAAGGATGTGTTTCATCCGCCGCGCCCGGTGGATGCCGGGTGGCTCGCCGGTCTTGCGGTCGCCATCGAAATCCTCCTGCACGCCCCCCTCAGGCGCTCCGATCTGCAAGCCTTGCGCCTGGGCGAAGAGCTGATACTGACCTCAAGGGGCCGCGGGCGATGGAGCGGAACGGTGCGCGTAGCCACCAGCAAGACCGGCAAACTCGTTGAATTCCCGTTGGGGGACGAGACTATCGCGCGCATTCGCGACTACCTGGAGAACTATCGACCCGCGTTGCCGAACGCCGATATGAACTGGGTTTTTCCGGGCCAGGTGTCGGCCGGCCGGCCACGTGAGAAGGCGTCGTTCGCGACGGCGATCACCGAGATCCTGCATGATGTCATCGGCATACGCGTCAATCCGCACGCCTTCCGGGCCTTCGTCGGCGCGTTGATCCTCGAGCGAAACCCGCATGCGATCGACGATCTCCGTGCCGTGCTTGGCCATAGCAGTCTCGAAACAGCGCTAATGTTCTATCGGCGAAACGATCAACGCGCGGCCGCCATCCGGCTCTCGGCCACGGTCTCCCAGGAGCGGCGCAAGACAAAGCGCCTGGCAGAGGCGTACTTTCCCGACCTTGAACGCAAGCTGAAGTCACGGAGGGCACCATGGCAAGGCTAAGTCCGTTGCCCGTCTCGGCGTGGCCTGCCGCAGATCGGACGGCCTGGGACGAGGCTTTCACGGCGCATCACAGCCTGTTCGGCCCCACTGGGGCTGGTCACGATCTGAGCCCGCGAACCGCCAAGATCTATCGCACGGCCTACGGAATCTGGCTGCGCTACCTGGTCGACAGCGATGAGCTGGACCCTGTGGCCTTGCCCGACGCGCGCGTGACACTGAAACGGCTTGACGGCTGGGTCGAGGCGATGCGCGGAGCAGGACGGATCGACAGCACGATCGCGCTTTACCTGATGTCCCTGCATGCGACCCTTCGTCTTGTCGCGCCGTCAAGCGACACGTCGTTTATCCTGAAGCCGCGCGGCATGCCATTGGCCAGCCTCCTTCCGAGCAAACCGAAACCGTTTGTGCCGCGCGATACAATGGATGTCATGCGGCACGTCCGTGCGCTGCATGAGGCGGGACTGCAGGCCCGCGACCCGGACACACGGCGGACCTCGTCACGGGATGCCGCACTGATGGGGCTGTTCGTGATGGGCGGACCGCGGGTTTCGAGCGTCGCCGCCATGCGGCTGGGCACGCACATCAGAGAGCTGCACGGCGGGTGCTTCGAATGCCGCTTCCCAGCCGAAGACGTAAAGGGAGGCCGCCACCAGAACCTCCTGCCACTGGATGAGGCATGTAGCGCGCTGATGCGCGATTATCTGTCCGAGGGCCGGTCGTTGTTCGACAATGCGGCGGTGACGGACACCCTCTGGCTCGGCGACCGGGGCGAGCCGCTCGACCACGCCGGCCTGACACGGATTTTCCGGCGACGGATACGGGAATGGTTCGGCGAGGCCGCAGGGCCACACACGGCTAGAAAGTGGTTGCGTTCAACCGCCGCACGGCGCTCCCCGGAGGCCGCCTTCGATGCGGCCGAGACGATGGGCCACACGCCGCGGGTCTCGCTCCTTCACTACGCCGAGGCGAACGAGATCGGTGCTGCGCTGCGGTACGGGCAGCAAATCCGAGACCTGCGCCGGCAGACCGCGGGTCTCGCCGAGCGCTTCTTCGCAGAGCGCGAAGGTCGCTGACCGGGGAAGGCATAGACTCCATCTGACAACCGACCAGTCCACATGGCTTCATTGACCTCGCTGGAGTCGAAGTCGAAACCGACCAGGTCCTTGTAGG
>CAMBXJ010000307.1 GCA_945871455.1 Asaia bogorensis | reverse complement strand
TACGGACGTGAAGATCGCGCGCATCGAGACATTTCTGTTCGATCCTGGCACTGCGAAAAACCTGCTGTTCTGCCGGGTGGAGACCGAATCCGGCATCCATGGCTGGGGCGAGGCCTATGTCACCCCCGGCAAGGAACCGATCATCCAGTCCCTGCTGGACGCGATGGCCAAATACATGATCGGCCGGTCGGCGTTCTCCATCCGCCATACCGCGCAGGTGATCTTCGACGACTTCGCCATGCGGCGCGCCTCGCTGGACCTGCTGTCGGCGTGGAGCGCCATCGAAATCGCGATGTGGGACATCGTCGCGAAAAACGCCGGCCAGCCGCTATACAACCTGCTCGGCGGCCCGTCCCGAGAACGGGTCAAGGTCTATGCCAATGGCTGGTCCAGCGGCACCGACCCGATCGAGAAGAACGTCGAGCGCGCTCTGGCCGTCAAAGCCGCCGGCTTCACCGCGCTGAAATGGGACCCGTTCCCCGGCCCCTGGCGCAGCTTCATCCATCGCGAGGACGAGGACCACGTCGTCCGCTACGTTCGTCAGATGCGAGAGGCGCTCGGCCCTGAGTTCGGCCTGCTGATCGAATGCCACCGCCGCCTGGCGCCGATGCACGCGGTGCGCATCGGCCAACGGATCCGCGAGTTTGATATCGGCTGGTACGAGGAACCGTGCCTGTGCGACAATATCGAACTGGTGGCCGAGGTCCGCCGCGCCATGCCCGGCGTGCCGATCGTGACGGGGGAGGCGATCTACTCGAAGGAGGGATTTGCCCAGGCCCTGGCGGCGCGGGCGGCGGATATCATCAACCCGGATATCTGCAATTGTGGTGGCATTTCGACCATGCTGGATATCGCGGCGATGGCACAGCCCCATGCGGTGGCGATGGCGCCGCATAATTACAATTCCACCCTCGTGGGGTTGGCGGCGACGGTGCAGCTTTCCGCGGTGATCCCGAATTTCTGGCTGGCGGAGTGCTTTATCAATCTGAAGCCGGCTTGTGATGCGATCGCGGTGGCGCCTTTGGTGGTGAAGGATAGTTTTGTGGAGCTTCCTACCGTGCCGGGGCATGGGATTGATATTGATGTGGGGCGGCTTAAGGCGGCGCCTTATCGGGATATGGGGACGCGGGCTGGGAAGGCTTTGCGGTCTTATACGGAGGAGTTTCCTAGGAAGTCTTATCAGGTGGCGGCTACTCGGACGGGGTATTGAGGGGGGAGACCCAGCGAGGGCTGGAGACACAGAACGCTTGGTAAGTGAGTCGTCGAAGGTGGTATAAGGCCGGATGCCTGCACTTTCGGATCAAGATCTCGACGCTCTCCTGCTTCGCGGGGAGAGCGATTGTGTTGAGCGGAAGCGGAACGTCGCCGACCCGGACAGAATCCGAGAGGCGATTTGCGCCTTTGCAAACGATCTGCCTGATCGTCGTCAACCGGGCGTCGTGTTTGTCGGGATCGAGGATGACGGTCGCTGCTCGGAATTGGACATTTCCGATGCGCTTCTTACGAGCCTTGGCCAGTTGCGCGATGACGGAAGCCTTATGCCATTCCCTACCATGGAGGTTAGGCGTGCCGTAGTGCGTGGATGCAAGGTCGCGGTTGTTATTGTGTCTCCATCACAAAACCCGCCCGTCAGAACCAAGGGGCGTGCCTGGATACGCGTGGGGCCTCGGCGTGCCATGGCGTCACCCGACGAAGAGCGGAGGCTTGTTGAGAAACGCAGATGGGCTACCCTGCCGTTCGATGCCCAACCGATTGGCGGAGCGAGCCTTGATGACCTCGACCTGACGCGCTTTCGCTTGGAATACTTGCCATCTCTCATTGCGATGGACACGATTGCGCAAAATCAGCGAACTGTCGAACAGCAACTGCGCGCATTGCGGCTGGTCGACGCGAACGGAACGCCCACCGCCACCGCGATACTGATGCTGGGAAAGGCCCCACAAGAGTTGATCCCAGGCGCTGCAATAGCCTGGCGACGGGTCGCCGGCGAGAAGCTGACAGATGCGACACTGGATGAACGAGTCATTGGCGGCACCATTGCGGATCAATTGCGCCGTATCGACGAGTTGATGGATGCCGTGAACGCGATGTCGCTGGAAATGGGCCAGGCAACTCATCGTAGAGCGTCGGATTACCCCGTCGCCGCGTTGCAGCAACTCGTCCGAAACGCTGTGATGCACCGGAACTATGAGGGGACTGCGTCACCATGCCGCGTCACCTGGTACACCGATCGTGTGGAGATTTTGAGCCCAGGCGGACCGTTCGGCGCGGTGACAGCCGAAACATTTGGGTTGCCGGGATTCACAGACTATCGGAATCCTACATTGTCTGAGGCACTCAAGGGCTATGGATTTGTCGAACGCTTCGGCCAGGGGATTGAGATTGTGCGGACCACCCTGGCGGAAAACGGAAATCCCCCCGCTGTATTCGAATTCCAACCAACCGACGCGCCACATTGGGTGCATGTGACCGTCAGGAAGAAATCGTGAAGACTATCGCATTTTTCAATAACAAAGGGGGTGTTGGTAAGACATCGCTTCTCTATCATTTAGCAAACATGTTTGCTATCCGAGGGCAGAGGGTTGTTGTTGCGGATCTGGACCCGCAAGCCAATCTCTCGGGGATGTTTCTCCAGGACGATCGCATTGAAGCCCTTTGGTCGGCCGGTGGAGCCGCGACTGTCTATTCGGCGATGCAGCCACTGATTGAGGGTACGGGAGATCTTCTGCCGGTTGCGCCCCAAATGGTAGGGGAGCGTTTGGGATTACTGACCGGTGACCTGACGCTATCCGAGATTGAGGACGAGTTATCCGCCCAGTGGCCCCGTTGTCTCGACGGCGACGCCAGGGCATTCCGTGTAACCGTGGCATTTGATCGAATGATACGGGCGGCCGGCGCAGCGCAAAATGCGGATTTGGGTCTTATCGATGTCGGCCCTAACCTGGGGGCCATCAACCGCTGCGCCCTCATATCGGCGGACTATGTGATGATCCCAATAGGAGCGGACCTATTTTCAATTCGTGGCCTGCAGAATGTCGGGCCCAAGCTTCGAACCTGGCGACAACGCTGGGAGGATCGCAGGGCGCGCGCTCCCGCCAGCCTGGGCTTCTCGCTCCCGGGAGGCCAGATGGAACCCCTCGGGTATGTCATTTCTCGCTATTCGTCATACGGACGGGGCGCCGCCAAGGCATTTCAACGCTGGCTGGACCGCGCTCCGGCGGTGTATGCGGAAGACGTACTTCACTTAGAGGCGGGAGCTGCCATTGCCGAACCAGACCCGAATCGTCTTGCCCAATTGAAGGACTATCGCTCGTTGATGCCCATGGCGCAGGAAGTCCGCAAGCCAATGTTTCTTTTGAAACCGGCTGACGGCGCAATTGGAGGCCATCAGGGTGCCGTGCAGGAATGCTACCGAGACTTTGAAGTACTAGCGACAGAAATTGAACGCCGCATTGGATTGTCATCACTGTAAGTTGTTAGTAGACCTTCACTCCCTGTTGCTTTTCATTGGAGGCCGAAAAATCTCGACAACGCCACCTATCGTCGGTCCGTCCAACCGTCCAGCAATCTGAAGGAGAGGGATGACATCGAAATCGACATCACCGGCCCCCGGCAATTCAGCGTGGCTCGCAACCCCAATCGCCACGAACGCGTCGCTCGCCTGAGAACGTTCCGCGGTCGCCTCCCCGCCGATTTCCGCTTCGACCGTGACGACGCCAATGTCAGGTAGAGCCCCCCAACCCCAACCTACCGCCCCGAACCCCGCCGAGCAGCGAGGCCGCGGCCCATCATCAAACTCAAGGTGCCGGGTTGGTCGCTGAATTCGTTCATCGTCCGATACGGCACCTCGGTGACGTCAGCGATGAAGTTGATCTTCTGCGAAACATCCAGCGCGCTGAACCGTCCCGCTCCCGGCCGCCGCTCATACAACGCCGCCACCGCCTGGATCGTTCTGGGCGGAATGATCGCCAGCACCGTTCGATGCTCGTCTGCGATATCCTTCATGGTCAGCACGCGCGACAGATTGGTGGGCGCGGAACCCGCCCCCGGCGCACCCGCGGGCCGGCCGGCGGCACCCCCGGACGGTGCCGAGGCGGTTAGTTCGCTGGCGGGAAACTCGATCTCCACGCCGTTGTCCTGCATCAGGTAGACGGTCGCGCCGTCCAGTTCCGTCACCGTGCCGCTATGCTTGCCCGTCTTGTGAAAGACCCTCTGTCCGACCGGAAACATGCGCATTCGTCCTGTTGTTGGGGGTCAGCGGTACGCTGGGGAGCAACCGGGGCCCCGCCAGAGCAGGGACCGACCCGGTCAATCCAGGCTGTGTCCGTCCTCGTCTATCACGGGCGCATGACAAAACCGACCCAATCGTGGGAACGTCGTCGGTCGGTCGGAAGACCAGGGGGGCACCCATTCTGCCCGGACCAGAGGGACCTGCCGGCATCAACGCCCCGGGCGCGACCGCCCCGCCAGTCTGGCCGTACCGAACCGCAAAACTCATTGACCACGGCACTCCCTGCCTCTAGGTTAGTCTGGTCTAGCCAGGAACCACCACAATGCCCACTATGAACATGCTGGAGGCGAAATCCAACCTCTCCCGCCTGGTAGAAGCCGTGGAAACCGGCGCGCAGACCGAGATCATCATCGCCCGCAACGGCCGCCCAGCGGCGCGTTTGGTGCCCCTAGCGCCCGCCCCGAAAGGCCAGCGGATCGGCATTGCCAAAGGCAAATTCACCGTCCCGGATACGATCGATGCGGACGAAGCCACCATCGCCGCCCTGTTCTCCGGCCAGACCGCATGAGGCTGCTGCTGGATACCCATATCGCTCTCTGGGCCATTGCCGACGACCCAAAACTATCCGCCAAGGCGCGCGAGCTGATCGACGATCCGGCAAACCAGATTGTCATCAGCGCTGCAACAATCTGGGAAATCACGATCAAGCACGCCTTGGCGCGGGGAGGGCCCAACGACATGCCCATCTCCGGCCCTCAGGCGCTGGGCTTTTTTACCGATGCGGGATTTGAGCTGCTGGACATATCCCCGCTTCACGCCGCGTCTGTGGGCATGTTGCCTCCGGTCCACGCGGACCCGTTCGACCGCATCCTGGTTGCCCAGGCGCTGGCCACGCCGCTGCGATTGCTGACCCACGATCCCAGGGTGGCCGCCTACAGCGATACGGTCATCGCTGTCTGATCCGACCGCGATGATGCGGGGCGGCAATCCCGGTTCGGGCGACGCCGGGAGGTCCCAAGCCGATACCTGGCACGCTTTGCCAGCAAGGCGGCCGGTGTCGCGTCAGCGCAACACGCCGCCGGTCGCCCGCCAAAGTCGGTCCGTTGCTTCATAAGCCGAACACGCGGCGACAGCACCGAACCACGCCGGTCTCCCGGCGTGGTTCGTATCGACGAAACTCACTCGATCGCATACCGCCAGGGCTTCGCCGGCTGCGTAGCCCCTTCATCGACCGTCCATTGCGGCAGGGACAGCCCCGCGGTGACGTCCGAAAACACCATCCGCACCCGCGTCCCAATCCCAACCGTCTTCACGATCTCCGGAGGCGCCATCCTCCCGTCCGGAGTCGTCAGATTGGCAACGACCCGCAGAGCGTCATACTCGGTGGGCTTGCCTTTCTGCGTGTCCAGATCGACCAGCAACACCATGTAAGGTGTCTTGG
>CAMBXJ010000306.1 GCA_945871455.1 Asaia bogorensis | reverse complement strand
CTGGCCGATGAACCCGAAGCCTGGCGCGCGCAGGTCGCCGCCATCGGCCACCAACTGGCCGAACTGCTGATCGATCGCGAACTGGCACTGGCCGAGATCAACCCGCTGTTCGTGTCCGCCGCCGGTTGCGTGGCGGGCGATGCGAAAGTCGTGGTCGATCTGAACGCCGTGCCACGCCAACCCCGCATCGCCGCGATGATCGCGGCACGTCCGGCCATATACGTCGATGCCAACCGCAAGCTGCAGGAAGGTTTCGACTATGTGGAGCTCGACCCGGACGGCGAGATCGGGCTGGTAACGACCGGCGCCGGTCTGTCCATGATGCTGATCGACGAACTGACGGCCCGCGGTGCCCGGCCTTTGAACTTCTGCGACATTCGTACCGGACAGATGCGAGGCTCACCCGAGCGTCTGATTCGGGTGCTGGAATGGATCACGTCGCGCGGGTCGCTGAAGGCGGTGCTGGTGAACATCTTCGCCGGCATCACCGACCTGTCGGAATTCGCCACCCTGCTGGCCACCGCCATCGACAACACGCCGAACCTGCGCGTGCCGGTGGTGGCGCGCCTGGTCGGGCGCAACGCGGACGAAGCCAAACGCATCCTGCACGAACGCCAGCCCGCCATGCTGGTCACCGAGGACCTGGACGAAGCCATGCGCCGCATCGAGGCGATCGTCGCCCCCGGGGCAATCGTCGCCTCCGAGGCGATCGTCGCCCCCGAGGCAATCGTCGCCCCCGCGGCAATCGTCGCCCCCGGGGCAATCGTGACCGGGAGAGGCGCATGATCCACACGCTTACCAGCCAAACCCCGGTCATCGTCCAGGGCATCACCGGGCGCATGGGCCGGACCCATGCCGCGCTGATGCGGGCGTACGGGACGAACATTGTCGGCGGGACCTCTGCCCGCACCGACATCAAGGAAGCCGCCGGCGTTCCGGTTTTTGCCGATTGTTCGGCCGCGGTGATCGAAACCGGCGCCATCGCCTCGGTCGCCATGGCCCCGCCGGAGGACACCTTGGCCGCCGTGCAGGAAGCGCTGGCCGCGGGCATTCGCCTGATCGTGACGGTGGCGGAAGGGGTGCCGCTGCACGACGCCATCCGCATCGGGCGCGCGGTGCGGCGCGCGGGCGCCACGTGGGTGGGCGCGTCCACGCCGGGGCTGGCGATTCCGGGGGAAATCAAACTCGGCTTCCTGCCGGATGTCTGCCTGCACCCGGGGCCGCTGGCCATCATGACCAAGAGCGGCACCCTGTCCTATGAAGTTGGCTACCGCCTGGCGCGGGAAGGCATCGGCCAGAGCATCTGGGTCGGCGTCGGCGGCGATCCGGTCAAGGGCGTGCGCTTCGCCGACCTGCTGCCGATGTTCTTCGACGATGATCGCACCCAAGGCATCGTCCTGGTCGGCGAAGTCGGCGGCACCGAGGAGGAGGAATGCGCCGACGCCTACGCCCGCCTGGGCGCGAAGAAGCCGCTCTACGCGCTGATCGCGGGCCGGGAGGCGAAGGAGGGCGTGTCCATGGGCCATGCCGGCGCGCTGGTGCATGGCGAGTCGGGGACGTTGGATTCAAAGACAAAGCGGCTGACCGAGGCCGGCGCGCGCGTGTTCGGATCGTTGGAGGATCTGGTGCGTGGCTGCGCGGGGAATGTGACCGCCTTGCGACGGTAGGGCGGCCCTTTCAGGCCGCGCTCCTCAACCGGCTGATTTACCGGGATTCCTCCCGCCGCCGCCGCAGGGCCTCGTCCACGGTTTCCCGGGCCGGAGCGGTAGGGGCGGCGGACATCTCGCCCAACCGCGTCGCCAGGGCACGGACAAGGTCCGACCGCGCAACGATGCCGACCAGTTTGCCATCCCGCAGCACCGGCACGCGCTTGATGCCCTTGGTATGCATCAGGTGCGCGATGTCGCGGCCCACCATATCCTCGGTGACCGTCACGACCCCTTCCGCCATCACCGATCGGACTTTGTGCTGTTCCGCCCGGATGCCGGACAGGAAGTTCGGTGCCAATTCGAAACCGTCTGCCAGCATATCCAGCCATCGGGCCTGCCGCTCCGAATAGCCTTCGTGCCAGCGCACCAGATCGCCCTCGCTGAGCATGCCGACGATCGTCCCGTCGTTATCGACGACCGGCATGCCGCTGATCTTGCGGCGCGCCATCATACCGACGGCGTCGAGGAGCGACGTGTCGGGATGCACGACCGCGACATCCCGGGTCATCAGGTCGCTTGCGGTAAAACTGCCATCGTCCAGCATGAAGCCATCCCCTTTTGCGTGAAGCGCCGGCACCCCGACACCTGGCCATTCATCCGACGCAAATCCTTGCCGCTATTACATGGCCTGGGAATGATCCAGATCAACGTCACCGAACCCGGATCAGGCTCGCCGTCCGTGGGTATCGGCCGAGCGGGCGTCGATCGCGTCGACCATGGCGCGGGCGGCCTGAACGCGGTCGAGCGCCAGTTGATACAGGTCTGGATCCTCGTTCGGTGCGGTGGCGTAGGCCGCTTCCGCATCCCGCACGCGGGCTTCGGCATCGTCGCGGCGCAAATCGTCCAGCGCCATCGCCTCATTCACCAGTACTGTGCAGCGTTCCGCGGTCACTTCGGCAAATCCGCCCATAACGAAGAATTGCTGATCGATGACGTCGGCGCGGTAGATCGACACGAGTCCCCCGCGCAATGTGACGATGACCGGGGTGTGGCCTTCCAGAATGCCCATGTCACCTTCCGATGCCGGAATGACAACCATTTCGACTGGGGCGGACAGCAGAAGCTGGTCGGGGGTCACGATTTCCAGTGAAAATGGCATAATTTGTTCCTGTGCATGAAGGCGTCATTGGCCGCGTTGCGCGGAGCATCGACGGCCGGCCCCGTCCGGTGTCACGGGGCCGGCGCACGTCAAACCGTCCAGTTCAACTCCGGCACGAACTTGTAGGGGAAGTCGGGTTCCGTATACCCATGCGGCTTCTGCCGGTCCGGCAGTTTCACTTTGTCTCGCGGGGCCTGCTCATAGGGAATCCGTTTCAGAAGATGGGAGATGATGTTCAGGCGCGCCCGCTTCTTGTCGTCGGAGCGGACGACGAACCAGGGTGCCCAGGATGTATCGGTGGCGGCGAACATGTCGTCCCGGGCGCGGGAATAGTCGTACCAGCGGCTGTACGACTTCAGATCCATGGGAGAGAGTTTCCAGGTCTTGCGGCCATCGTCGATCCGCGATGACAGCCGGACGGTCTGTTCTTCCTCACTGACCTCCAGCCAATACTTCACCAGAATGACGCCGGATTCGATGATCGCGCGTTCGACAGCCGGTGCCATGGCGAGGAAGCGCGTCGCCTGTTCTTCAGTGCAAAAGCCCATCACCCGTTCGACCCCGGCGCGGTTGTACCAGCTTCGGTCGAAGATCACGACCTCTCCGGCGGCGGGCAGATAGGGCACGTAGCGCTGTATATACATCTGCGATTTCTCGCGCTCGGTCGGCGCCGGCAGCGCCACGACGCGAAACACGCGCGGGCTGACGCGCTCGGTGATCGCCTTGATCGCACCCCCCTTGCCGGCACCGTCGCGCCCTTCGAACAGGATGCAGACCTTCAGCCCCTTGTGCACGACCCATTGCTGCAGCTTCACCAGTTCGACATGCAGTTCGCGGAGGGCGCGGTCGTACTCTTTCGACTTCAGCTTTTCGGGCGGAACCGGGGTGGGGATTTCATGCACCGAACGACGTTCCGCCTCTTGTTTGTCTTTTTTTCGTGCCTTGTCTTTGGACACGGTGTTTCCTTTCACGCTCTGTCGGTCAATGGACGCGCCGGACCAGCCATCTCCTGGCCACCCCAGGCTGTATGTTTGGCGGTGGTACCAGCCGAAGCGGCCCCCGTCCAATCCGCGACCGGATGTGGGGTTTGGGGTCGAGACACACATTTGGTGCCGGCGCGGTTGGTGGCAAGCAGCGGACTGGGCATGGGTTATCCGAATGGGCCGAGGTCGCGGACATTAAGACGCCGAAGCGCCTTGTCCACGTTGACGTGGATCAATGGACCGCCGGTCCACCGACATGGGGCGCGGCTCGGTCCATGGGAACGGGCGGTTCGTTGCGCCGTCCGCGAGCCTTCCGGTGTTGGTCGCGGAGCGCGCCGCGATCGACCGATTGGCCGTCTCGTTTGGCGCCAGGCTGGCGGGATTTGCGTGGGTCCCTGGTGGGGGGTGGCTTTGTCCAACCCGCTGTCGGCTGGTGGGACGGGTTGCTGGCGTCAGGGCCGGTGCACCGAAAGACGGCGCTCCCGCAGGAGACTTCCTGAAGACTCTTCGTGTTCTTCGTGCCTTCGTGGTGGAAAAATGCGGTGCTCAACCCAACCGACAGCGTTTGCTCATAGACCGCGATTTTTCACCACGAAGGCACGAAGAACACGAAGACGCCCGCGAATGCAGCCGGCCTAGACCGGACAGGACGCAGGTCCCGATAGGGACGGTCCCATGCCCCAAACCCAAACGGGGCGCAGGACTCGCGCGCGCGGGCCGGGCACCACCACCATTCCCCATCGTCTTCCCCGCCACGGCGAGCCGCCCGCTCGTTCGGCGTCGGGAACCGCCGCGGGCACGGGCATGAGAATTTCCCATAATATGGACATTTTCGGCCAAACGGTTAATGGCCGGGAAAAGCAACGATACCCCCCGGGTTCCGCGCCTGATCGTAACAAACACCCCCTGATTCCGCGCCTGACCGGAACAGATTACGGAAAGTCCACACTTAAACCAAAGTCTGAGGAACGCCCAAAAATCCCACAACTCCAATCCTCGGCCGCGTCATGTTCAGAGCGAATATGAACCCGGCCACCCGCACCGAAATCGCGGCCCAAGGCAGGATTAAAAATGACACAAATCCGTTAACCCGATGGTTAACGCCGCAAAACCCCTGCCTAGACGGCATTTTCGGCCCCGAAGTTGCTTGAATCCGTCCGAGCGGCGCTTTTCCCTTGCCTCGAATAGCCTGCGCTGACTAGAACAAAAAGCAAACATGAGACCGATGCCAAGCCTCAACCCAGCCTGCCGAATCGTGTCAAGCCGGCGACACGCCGGCTCCCCAGCCGGAATGCGCCACCGACAATCGAATATCGGCCGTTGGATTCACACCGAGACAGGCGAACGCACCGTTGGACAGACGCGGTGCCAAGGTCACGGGACTCAAACCGGAAAGGGCGGAAGCCACCCCGAACCACAGGCTGGGACCACTTTCCCCCGCCGCCCCCATCCCGAACTGGGACGCGCCCGCATCCACAGCGATGCGTCAGAGGAGGCTGACCGAACGGGCCGGATCCCGACGGACACAGCCGGGTCCACAAGTCACCCGATGGGAGGACGGACCCGCCACCCTCCGCCCATGTCCAAAAATCGGCTACCGCAGCGGAAACTGCATCGCCACAACCTCCAGCCCACCCGGCCCGGCCTCGGCCGAGAACGCCGCGTCGTCCGGATACACGAACACGCAGGACCGAACCGGCAGGACCTCGCCATCACGGAGCATCTCGCCGCCGACCACCACCCAGTATTGGCCGCGACCAGAGGCCGGATCAGGCCCGGTCACCGTCTGCCCGGGCGCCAGATGGTAGCGCCAGGCGCCCATGCCATCGGTCTCAGGCCCCAGCAGAGTCTCTTCCGGCGCGGTGGCCGGGGTCAAAGGACCGGCGACGGCTTCGCGATGCACCCGGCCCTCGATGGACCG
>CAMBXJ010000305.1 GCA_945871455.1 Asaia bogorensis | reverse complement strand
TGTCGGGTGAACAGCGTGCCCTGTCGGAGGGCGCGCGCCAGGACCTGCTGCGCCAGCGCTTTTCCTACTACGAGGACGACCTCGCGGTCATCACCTGGGACCGCGCCTTCATCTATGAGCCGCGTGGCGATTCCGACGTGATCGACGTGCTGGAAGTCGCCAACGCCCAGTTGCTGGAACTGCGCTACTACGACGAACTGCTCGATGACGAGTTGCCCCGCATGTACGGTCTTGCGGGCAAGGCGCGCCTCGCCACCGCGACCCTGGCCGCGCGGAAATTCGCCAATCTGGCACGCCAACTTTACACCCTGGTCGCCGAGGTGACGGAGTTGACCGAGCGGGTCGACAACGCCCTGCAGGTGACCGAGGACGTGTATCTGGCGCGCGTCTATTCCGCGGCACTGGACCTTTACCGGGTGCCGGCGGTGAACGCGGCGGTGGAGCGCAAGCTGGCGATCATCCGGGATACCTACGCCGCGCTGTATGATGAAAGCGCGTCACGGCGCGCGGAATTGCTGGAGTTCCTGATCCTGCTGCTGATCGCCTTCGAGATCGTGATGGCGTTGGTTCGGTGGTGAGGGGACGAACGGAGCAATGACCCACCGGCACTGCTCCGTCATGGCGGCCGCAGGGCCGCCATCCACGACTCCTGCGGTTGCAGCCTGGGAAAGTCGTGGAAGCCGGCCTGCGCCAGCATGACGAGGTTGCACCGGCCGGAGAGTCAATCGTTCTGCCGACTCGTATGAGTTGATGCCCCAGCCGTTGCCGCCCTACCCCGCCAGAAACGCCCCTACCAACGCATTCACCCGCTCCGGCGCCTCGATCTCCGGCAGATGCCCCACATCGTCCAATTCCACCAGCCGAGCGTTGGGCACCGAAGCGGCCAGGATTGCGGCGTTGGTCGCGGTCGGATTGACCCGATCCTCGGCCCCCTGGATCAGCAGGATCGGCATATCGAGCATCCCCGCGAGGTCCGGGGTAAAATGCGTATTGAGGCCGAATTGGGCGGCCTGAAGGAAACCCCGGCGGTTGGTCGCGCGCAGGACATGGCGAACCAGCGCGATCGTCTCGTCCCCCGCATTCGCCGACAGCAGGGCGCCGACCCGGTCGCCGAACCCATAGCCACCACCGGCGATCTGCTGTTCGCGGGCCGCCATCGCTCGGGCCTTTTCGTCGGCGGACAGATTGCCCCGGCCGACGCCGGTGCCCGTCAGCACCATCCGCCCGATCCGTCCAGGATGGTGGCGCGCAAATTCCTGGGCAACCCGGGTGCCGAAGGAATTGGCCAGGATGTGCACCCGCTCCAACCCCGCCTGTGCCACCCCCGGGCGCTCCAACCCCAGGCCCGCCAACCCCAGGCCCGTCAGCCCGAGGCTCGCCAGAAAATCCGCCACGGCATCGGCGTAATCCCGCCCGGTCGGTGCGTCGGCGCGCAGATTGTCGCTCAACAGATACCCGGGCGCATTCCAGGCGATGACCCGCCAGCGATCGCTCAATCCGGCGAACTGGTAACGCCAGTAGAGCGAACTGGCGCCGACCCCGTGCAGCAGCAGCAACGGAATCCCATCCTGGGCGCCGGCTTCCATGTAACTGAACCGGTCGCCGGTGTAGCGAGCCCGGGATGCGGCCGGGATCTGGCTGAATTGCAGTTCCGGCAAAGCGGGCGGTTCCATGTGGCCCCCCTACGTCCGCAACGCGCGCCAGCCGATGTCGCGGCGGCAGAACCCCTCGGGCCAATCGATGTGGGCGATCGCCCGGTACGCGGACTCCCGCGCCGCCGCCAACGTCTTGCCGGTCGCGCAGACCGTCAGCACGCGCCCGCCGGCCGCCAGGATGCGGCCATCGGCGGTGGCCTCGGTCCCGGCATGGAATATCTGCACATTCGGTTCGGCGGCGGCCTTGTCCAGGCCCCGGATGACGCTGCCGCGTTCGGGAGAATCCGGGTAGCCACGCGCCGCCAGCACCACCCCGATGGCATGCGTGTCCTGCCAGCGCAGGTCGAAATGCGACAACTCCCCGTCGCAGACCGCCGCCAAGGCCGGCAGCAGGTCCGATTTCAGTTTCAGTAGCAGAACCTGGCACTCCGGATCGCCGAAACGAGCATTGTACTCGATCAGCTTGGGTCCGTGCTCGGTCAGCATCAGGCCGGCATACAGAATGCCGCGATAGGGTGTGCCGCGCTGCGCCATCTCCCCCAGGGCCGCTCCGATGAAGCGGTCGAAGCACGCTTCCTCCAACGCCGGCGAAAACACCGGGACCGGCGAATACGACCCCATGCCGCCGGTATTCGGGCCGACATCGCCGTCCCCCACCCGCTTGTGGTCCTGGGCCGAACCCAACAGCAGCGCCGATTCGCCGTCGCACAAGGCGAACAGGGAGACTTCCTCGCCGGTCAGGAATTCCTCGATCACCACGGCGGCACCGGATTCGCCAAACGCGCGCTGGTCCATGATGGAATCGATCGCCGCCATCGCCTCGGCCTCCGTCATGGCAACGACCACGCCCTTGCCGGCGGCCAGACCGTCCGCCTTGACCACGATCGGCGCCCCGCGGCGGCGGACGAATTCGCGCGCCGCCTCGGCGTCCTCGAACCGCTGCCACATGGCGGTGGGGATGCCCGCCGCATCCGCGATCTCCTTCGCGAAACTTTTGCTCCCCTCCAATCCCGCCGCCGCTCGGCTTGGTCCGCAACACGGAATTCCCGCGGCTTCCATCGCATCGGCAATGCCAGCGACCAGAGGCGCTTCCGGGCCTGGCAGCACCAGATCGACCGCATTGTCCTGCGCGAAACCGACCAAGGTTGCGATGTCCAACACACCGATCGGCACGCATTCGGCAACCCCGGCGATGCCCGGATTGCCCGGCGCGCACCACAATTTGGTCAGCAATGGACTGGCCGCGATGGACCAGCACAGCGCATGCTCCCGTCCGCCCGACCCGACTACCAGCACGCGCATCGCCATTCTCCCGGTTTCGGTTCGCTGGCGTTTACCATACACTGAGCCGCATGGACGAACCACGCGCATCCTCTGCCGCGACCACCCCCATTGGGACTACAAACGTCCCCGAATACACCGTCTCGGAAGTCTCCGGCGCGGTGAAACGCACGCTGGAAACCACGTTCGGGCGGATCCGTGTCCGCGGCGAACTGACGGAGATGAAGCGCTACCCGTCCGGCCATATCTATCTGTCGCTGAAGGACGAATCGGCGAAGATTTCCGGCATCGTCTGGAAATCCGCCGTCTCCCGCCTGGGCATGGTGCCGGAAAACGGGGTGGAGGTGATCGCCACCGGCCGCATCTCCTCCTACCCAGAACGGTCGTCCTATCAGTTGATCATCGAGCGGATGGAATATGCCGGCGCCGGTGCCCTGCTGGCGCGAATCGAGATGTTGCGCCAGCGTCTTGGGGCCGAGGGCCTGTTCGACGCTGCCCGCAAGAAGCCGTTCCCGGTGATCCCGCTGGTGATCGGCGTGGTCAGCAGTGAGCGTGGGGCGGTGATCCAGGACATCATCACCACGATCGCCCGCCGCTTCCCGCGCCAGATCCTGCTTTGGCCGGTTCCGGTGCAGGGCGAGGGGGCCGCCGAACGTATCGCCGCCGCGATCGCCGGCTTCGATGCCCTGCCCGTCGGCGGCCCGGTGCCTCGGCCCGACGTACTGATCGTCGCGCGCGGCGGCGGCAGCCTGGAAGACCTGATGGCCTTCAACGAGGAAATCGTCGTCCGCGCCGCCGCCGCCTGCCGGATTCCCCTGATCTCGGCCGTCGGGCACGAAACCGACACGACCCTGATCGACTTCGCCTCCGACCGGCGCGCCCCGACTCCGACCGCGGCCGCCGAGATGGCGGTGCCGGCGCGGTCCGACCTGATCGCCGATCTGACGCAGACCGCGTCCCGGCTGATCGGCGCGCTAAACCGGGTGACCCAGGACGGGCGGTTGCGCCTGTCGCGGGCCGAACGCGGATTGCCCGATCTGCCCGGTCTGGTCGGAACCGCTCGCCAGCGGCTGGACGACCGCGGGGAACGGCTGCAACTGGCCCTGCCCAACCTGGTGGAACGCCGCCGCCAGGCCCTGCTCGCCGCCGAACGCCGCCTGCCCGACCTGCCCGCTCGCCTGGAAGCGGCGCGGGAGCGCCTGAGAGAACGGGGCGTGCGGCTGATCCTGGCGCTGCCCAATCTGGTCGGGACCCGCAAGTCGGATCTGGACCTGACGGGCCAGCGCCTGGTCGCCGGGCTGCGTCAGAGCGTCGGGGCGATCCACACACGGGCCAATCGCGTGCTCGGCCGGGTCAGCGACGCGCCGTTGCGCGCCGGCCTCCGCGAAGCCCGTGCGCGCCTCGACGGAACCGCCGCTCGGCTGGAATCGGTGTCGCCGCTGGCCGTCCTGGCGCGAGGCTACGTGCTGGTTTCTGATACCTCCGGCCATCCGGTGACCAGCGCAACAGCAGTGAAACCCGGCGCGCGTCTGGGACTGCGCTTCGCCGACGGCGAGGTCAAGGCGACCGCGGACGGCGGCAGGAAGCCCGATCGGCAGGGGATGTTGCCGCTATAAGACGAACCGCAATAACAATGGCTCTTGTGGCGCTATTTTTCGGGACTGCGTGGCGTCGGTCTGCTTGGCGACCCAAACCACCGATGGCGCTGCCGCATCCTCGCTTCTTCGTGCCCTTCGTGTCTTCGTGGTGAGAATCGCGGTGCTAACCCAAGCCCCCTTTGCCTGTCTGGGAGAGTCCCATTGGTTCGGGACACTACGAACCGCGGCTCCGCGATTCTCACCATGAAGACACGAAGGGCACGAAGCAGGCGCTGGTGGATCAGGGCCGACCGTGGATGCCTTTGGCCCTCGGGCTGAATCCAGCCTCCCAACAGGTAACGCTACAAGAGCCATAGCCTTTGACCCAGGCATCTCCTCACCATCGCTGGATGACATGATCCGGTAACCCGCCCCCCGCCGTCGAAGCGCGTATCGACGGCTGAAAATCGGCACAGGCGAGGGGACAATGCATCGATCAATGGTTACCTCGGCTGGTATAATACCTGCGCCTATGCGAGCGTCCGCGGGCTTCACCGCACAACCGAAAGGTCCCCAATGGCTGACCTGCAGGAACTGTTCTTCGGCCCCAAATCCCGCGTCACAGACCGGGAGGTCGTCGTCACCGCTCGTCTGAACGCCGTGGTGAAGCCCTTCGCCGGGCGCGAACTGACCGATGATATCGGCGAGCAGGTCAACACCGCGATCGCCGAGGAAGTCGATCGCCTGATGGCGGAGGGATTGCTGCGCAAACGGCCGGACTGGCTGGCCGTTCTGGTCAAGCGCCGGCTGCATGTGGCGTTCGGCACCCAGGCGGTCCAGCATCTCAGCCGGGAACTGCGGGATCAAGGGATGGTGTGACCCGAACGGCTGCTTTCGCGACGATCCGGGCCGAACCGGGTCAGATCGCTGGTGGCACATAGAACCGACCTAACCATCGACCGAAACGCGTCTCCACATCGTCATTGCCGGACTTCATCCGCCCCCCACCCGCCGTTTAAGCGAAGGTTGCCGGGTCGAGCCCGGCAATGACGGTATGGGGCCGCCATCTGCAAATCGTGGCCCGCCATCAGGGCGATCTGCCCGATCCGGCGCAAACCGACTGCCACGACTCGCTGGCCCGTTTGCCGACGGGATCGGGTGCCTTATACCAACCGGCCGAAACAATCACCCACCGGACAGCAACTCCGTCA
>CAMBXJ010000304.1 GCA_945871455.1 Asaia bogorensis | reverse complement strand
GTCGCGAACCCAGTCGTAAACGGCGCGAGACGCCGCCAAATCGCTGTGCACCGCGTCCTTGATCGGGCGCATTCCATCCGCCTGCACGCAGCGATAGTTGCCGGCCAGCAGCATCGACCACTTCGCCAGCGGCACGAACACGGATTCGTGCACTTTCAGTTTGACCGGCAACTCGATCTTCTCGCCACCGGCTTCGAACACGGATGCCTCGATATCCGTCTGCATCTCGCGCAGGATGGCGGTGTCCGCATCCGAAACGAACCGGGCGGACTTGAAGTTGGTGGGCAGGCGCACCTGCAACACGTTGACTTTGTCCTCCGGCGGGCGGAACGCCTGCGGGTCGGGGCTGCACAGGGTGATCGTCGCCGGATCGAAACCGTCCCAGACCGATGGATCGGTGTAGGCTGCTCGGATCGCCTGCGCATCGATTGACGGGATCCGTTTCAGGTAGGCCAAGGGCGGCATGTTCATGATGGACATGCAGGGCACGCGCGACTTCGCCACCGCATCCAGCAATTCCCGCACACCGGGCAACCGGTATTGCGGTTCCTGCATCGCCAGCACCACCAGATCGTAATCGGATGGGCTGACCCCGGTCGGTCCGCTGGCGGTCAGGCGGCCGAGCAGAGCGCGGGAATTGACCTCGACCAGGCCATCGCGTCCCTTCACGGGCATGCGCACGATGGCACCCTCGGCGTTGATCAGGTCGGCTTCGGCCGGCAGGCAGATCAGATGCGCGGAATGGCCCGCCAGGCCCAGTTTCGCCGCCAGCAAGGAGCCGTACGACGCGCCCATGATAAGCACATGGTATTTCTTGGACATTTTGTTTTCTCCCTCCGGTGGGCACGCGAACGATCCCAGCCAAGTCAAGTGTTCAGCGACGGGAGAGGCCGCGGTGCCCACTGTGTCACCACTATGACGGTTCGGCGCGTCCAGGAGAAGGGGACCCACCCCGGCGGATCCGGCGGGCGTCCCACACCCGCGCGCGCGGCTTCGTGCCCTTGTGCGGCGGTCGGCGATGGTGGTCCCGGTACCGACGCGACCCATCGACTTGGCTGACCACCAACGAAAAACGCGCTCCCCGGGCCGATCCGGGCGAGCGCGCTGTCTGGTCAGGCATCCGGCCGTGGCGAGATCACGCCACGGTCAGAAGGTCCGGGGCTTAATTCAGCGCCCAGATCCCGACCTCGTAGCCGGGAACGAAGTTGCGGTTGGTCATGTCGGGGTTGCGGTTCACGAAGACGCGATTGAACATCGGGTGCTTCATGCTGCGCACCTCATGCTCGATCTGAAAGATCAGCTTGTTGGTGTCCAGATCGACGATATCGACCATGCGATACTGGTGCTGGTCGCTTTCTTCGGTGATCAGGCCGCGTTCCAGCAGTTTCTTGTGCGGGGTGGAGAAATCCACCAAGGTAATCTGGATGTGGTGGCCGTCATACTCCGGCAGCGGCTTGTCGGTTTCGCGGAACGTGACCTTGCTGTCCATGGAACATTGCGCCCAGGCATAGCTGCCACGCTCGTCATGGGCGACGCCGGCCAGACCGCCGAAAATTTCGCGGTAGAAACGGGCGATGCCTTCCAGGTTGCTGCCGGCCGGCACGTCGAATTCGACATACGGCATGCCGACGCGCATCGCGCCGAACTTCGCGGGTTCGGGCGCATGGACGCGGATGCGGTTGCCCCAGGGGCAGGTGGTTTCCACCACGTCGCCAGCCTCCCGGAAGCTGAATTGCGTGCCTTCCAACTGCTTCTGCACGTAATGCAGCCGCTTCAGCAGGGCTTCCAGGTCCGGCACCATCAGGGCGGTCGTGCCGCGCACCACCTGTTGGCCGCGCGTCGGCAGGTGGAACTGGCCGCGGCCCACGTTCACCCACATATTCTCGACGCCCGCCATCAGATACGGGTCGCGCGTCAGACCCAGGCCGGACAAATAATAGGAAATCGCCTTGCCCTGGTCGGGCACGGTCACGTTTACATGCCCAAGCTCGACGATGTTGCCGAGGTCCTCGGCGGCGCGATCGAAGACGGGTGCGGCGGCCATTGTGTCGTTCATTGCTGGGGTCCCCTCTGCCGGAGTTCATCCTGATCGGCCATGATAGCGCCGGAGACGAATGGCTGGGAAGAGAGGGGACCGGGCGGCGCCCCTCGCGAAGCCCATGCAAGGGGAGGATACGGCATGCCGGTCATGAGCTGGGACGAATGGGCGGGCCACGACGCGGTGGCGCTGGCGGATCTGGTGAAAGACGGGAAAGTCACGCCCAGGGAACTCGCCGCCCAGGCCGCCGAGGCCGTCTTGCGCCTGAACCCAAAATTGCAAGGTGTGATCGAGGTGTTCGGCAATACGCGCGACAACCCGGATGTGGACGGGCCGGCGAAGGACGGACGACTGTACGGCGTGCCGATGTTCATGAAAGACCTCGGATCGGGGCTGCGGGGGCGGAAACAGGACTCCGGATCGGCGTTTGCGCGCGGCACGGTGATGCCGGCCACCGACCCCACCATCGCCAATTTCCTCCGCGCCGGCCTCATCCCGCTCGGCCGTTCCACGACTCCCGAATTCGGCATGACCTTCGACACCGTCACCGATTACGGGGGGGACGTCACCGTCACCCGCAACCCATGGAACCTGGAACGCACGCCGGGTGGGTCGTCCGGTGGGTCCGCGGCGTCGGTTATCGCCGGGATCGTGCCGCTGTCGATGTCGTCCGATGGCGGCGGATCGACGCGTATCCCGGCCAGTTTCTGCGGGTTGGTGGGGCTGAAGGCATCGCGGGGGCGGGTGCCGCAGCCGCTGGGTCGGAATGAATACGTGACGCGGACCAGTATCGACGGGGTCGTTACGCGCAGCGTGCGCGATACCGCCGCGGTGTTCGACTATCTGACCCATGTGCCGAACGGCGGTTCGTTCATCCGGATGGGCGCGCCGACGGTGTCCTATGCGCGCGCGATCGAGGCCGACCCGGCGCCGCTGCGCATCGGCCTGTCCACCGGGCGCTGGGGGCGCGGGACCGATACGGATGCGCAGGTCGCGGCCAGGGTCCGACAGGTGGCCGCCCTGCTGGAACGGCTGGGCCATGCGGTGGAGGAACTGGACGACGCGACGATCTGCGACTGGGACACGATGTGGGCGACCTATATCCAACAATGGGTCGGCAGTCGTGCCACATTCGGGATGACGGCGCGGGACCGGGGCGTGGGAGATCAGGAGTTGCAGACCCTGCTTACGCCGATGTCGTGGCGGCACTACATGGCGTCCCAACGCTACGACAAGTTCGACATGATCCGCATGATGTATGGCAACAATACAGTGACGCGGCAGTTCGGCGCGTTGATGGATCGTTACGACGTTTTGCTGACTCCGACCCTGGCGATCCGGGCGCCTATGGCGAACGGGCCATACTCCCTGCTGCGCGATGAGGATCTGGACGACTGGGTGAACCGCCTGGCCGACGCCTGTCGCTACACCATGCCGGGCAATGAAACGGGGATGCCGGCGATCAACATCCCCGCCGGCTTCGATACCGATGGGCTGCCGATCGGCGTGCAACTGCACGGCAATTTCGCGCGGGAGGATCTGTTGCTGCAACTCGCGGCGCAGGTGGAACGGGTGGAGCCGAGCTGGTTCGGCGCCGCCCCGCCGGTGCACGTCACGAAATCGGACTGACCATGGATGCTGAAACGCCGCGCCCAGGTCGTCCCCCTGGGTTGCGGACCCTGTTGTCCGCGCCCGGGTTCCTTCGGCTTTGGTCGATCGGTGGCTGCGTCAACACGATGCGCTGGTTCGAGGTGCTGTCGGCCGCCCTGTTCACCCTGGACATGACGGGCTCGGGCTTCGCGGTCGCGGTGGTCTCGGCCGCGCGCACCATGCCGATGCTGCTGCTGGGCGCGTTTGCCGGCGTGGTGACCGAGGCGGTGAACCGCAAATACGTGCTGCTGTTCGGCCAGGTGGTCGCGTGCCTCGCGTCCGGCGTGATCGCGGTGCTGGCGTATTACGACCTGGCGCAACCCTGGCATCTGGCCGTCGCGGCGCTGGTGGCGGGCATCGTGTGGTCTACCGAAATGGCAACCCGCCGGCGCATGGTGGGGGAGTGTGTGGAGCCGGCCCTGGTGTCCCGGGCGCTGGCGCTGGACACGATGTCGAACTCCTTCACCCGGCTGATCGGACCGATGGCGGCGGGGGCGATCTATCAGGGCGTCGGGATCGCCGGGTCCTTCGCCGTGTCGGCGTTCTTCTACGCATTGGCGGCGTCGTTGGTGGTGGGACTGCATTATCGGCAGGACACGCGCCGGTTGGTGCTCAGCCAGGTGCCCCGCGACCTGGCCGAGGGGGTCGCCTTCGCGCGCGGCCATGTCACCATCGCCGGGGTGCTGGCGGTGACCATCGCGATGAACCTGCTGGGCTTTCCGTATTCCGCGCTGGTGGCCCCGATCGGGCGGCTGGTGTTCGACGTCTCGCCGTTCCTGGTGGGTGTGCTGGCGGCGTCCGAGTCGTTTGGGGCGTTCCTGGGCGGGATCTGGCTGACCAGCGGCGGACCCCGGTTGAGCGGACATGTCATGATGATCGGCGGATCGCTGCTGTTCCTGACCTGCGTGATGCTGATGCCGTTGATGCCGTTCTTCTTCCTGGCCTGCCTGATGCTGGCGATCGGTGGGTTCGGGTCCTCGGCCTTCGCGAACATGCAGACCTCGCTGATCGTTCAGCATGCACCGGCGCATATACGATCGCGGCTGATGGGGCTGCTGACGGTATGTATCGGGATGGGGCCGCTGGGGATCCTGCTGGTGGGGGGGCTTGCGGACCTGCTGGGGCCGATGCTGGCGATCGAGGCGGTGGAGATCACCGGGTTCGTGTCGGTGGCGGTGATAGGGGTTTGGTGGTGGCGGCGGGAGAAGGCGGTGGGGCGGGGGTAGGTGAAAAGAACTGGCCAAATTCGATTGATTTTGTCATTGTGAGGCTATGAACACCGCAACCGCAAGCCATCCGGTCCCGAATAAAGCTGCTGCCGACCAAACCGTGACAGTTCCGTCGGTTTGTGCCGATCTGGCGGCGCAGATCGAGCAAGGCTTTCGGCAGGCAGCCAATCAAGCAATCCAGGAGGCCCACGCCGTCGGGTTGGCAGTCCCGGTCCTTGGCGATGACGGGGAAGCGGTTTGGTTGAACCCTGACGGCACTGTCACTTCCGGCTGACTTGCCCTGCGTTATTGGACCCGTTGCTATCGTGGGCTGGTCAGACACCATCTTCCGGCTGGAGCGAGAGCGAACAACCGTGAGAGAGTCATACGGTCAGATTGAACCGTGGCCCTGTGGATGATGTCGTTCTGATGCTATCCGTTTTCGAAACCCGTGCCAGAGCCGGGTAGTCACGCAGACCGGAAGTCACTCTGATCCGGTTTCCGGCCCGCCTCGGTCATCCCGGACGCCTAGTGAACCCCCTATCTATATGTATTTACTTTATAATTTTTTCCCAAAAAATAGTTGTAATGATTAGACAACCTCGTCCAGATAAGAATATGCCTATACTCCATGGCGTCGGTTGATCGGGATGTATTCTATGCCGAATCTTGTTATGGTGGCCGGCCCAAACGGCTCGGGAAAAACGACGCTGGTCCGGAGCGGCGTTCTGGCCCATGTTCTCGATGTACCCGACCTATCGATCAATGCCGACGATTACGCGAAGGAATTGGCGGCTGGCGGTCAGCCCACAGACGAGCAAAGTCTGCAAGCAGCGCAGATGAGTGACGCACACCTCGATGCGGAAAT